>JAPLSS010000735.1 GCA_026398515.1 Candidatus Sumerlaeota bacterium
GTGTCGGTTTGGTCGCCGTTGCTGACGACGTAGAGTCCGTCCGACTCGAGCATCGCGTTATAGATGATCAGGCTCAGATCGCCGGCCTTCGCGGGGTCCGCCGGCTCGGTCCACAGCCGCCCGCCATCGGCCTTGAACACCCGGTTGCGGCTGTTGGCGCTGCGCCCCATGATCCAGTAGACCTGGATCAGGGAGGCGCCGCGCTCGTCCATGCCGATGACGATCCCGCGGCCGGGGTACGGATTGCGGGCGAGGGATTCGAGGTTCTTTTCGGCGATAGAATTCATGGTTCGCCATTCCTCCAGCGGGCAGCGCGACACAGGCGGCAGTTTCCCCGGTTCCTTCATCCGGCGCAATCGAATTCCGTTTGAGAACCTCCGATCCTCTCGATAGCTCGTTTCGCACTTGCGAATGCGCTATTCCAAGGTGTCGCTCTGCCGGCCGGTTTCCAAGCGACTTTGAATTCCTCGAGGGGAGTCAGTCTTTCACCATACTGCAATGTGAAGGCCCACACTTCCCTCTGCATCAAGCATGTGGGCATCCTGTCCCTGATCTAACGGTCCATGCCACGCTACCCCCCATCCTTGGCCTTTGGGGCCGCTTGATCCATTCGGCGCCGAATGAACCTGTAGAGCAATGGAAGAAGCGAGAGACCCACAATCACGGCGACGAATAGGGAAAGCCGATCGCGGAAGATTGGCGCGCCGCCCAGAAAGCAACTCCCCCCGAGATAGAGGGAAACCCAGAGGGCGACGCCGGCCGCGTTGTACGGGGCGAACTCGCGATAGCGCACGAGGCCCACGCCGGCCAGCAGCGGCCCCAGCGTCCGCACGAGCGGGAGAAAGCGCGCCAGGAGGATCGTCGTCTTGCCGTGCTTCGCGTAGAACCGGCGGACGCGGTCCAGGTGTTCGTTCTTGATGAAAGGCAGCCGGCCTTCCCGGCGCAGCCTGGGGCCGAGGCAGACGCCGATCCAGTAGTTGGTCGTGTCGCCCAGGATCGCCGCGGCGACGAACATCGGCCAGACGGCGTAGAAGTTGAACGATCCCTTGGCGGTGAAGAGGCCCACGGCCAGCAGCACCCCATCGGTGGGAAGGAAGAAAGCGACGACCAGGCCCGTCTCGCAGAAGACGAGAGCGAAGAGAAGCAGGCACGTCCAGCCGCCGTAGTTCCGGATGAGCCAATCCAGGTGTTGGTCGAGGTGGAGGAGGGTGTCGAGGAATTCGGGCATCGGCGGCATCAGTCTCCCCGTCATTGACAGAACGAGACTATCAGGCGGAGACCCTGATATCCATCCGAACCAATGCGAGAAATTCGCGCGGATCGTTGATTTTGCGAGCGTTGGCGCGGAAGGAATTGGGTTCGTTTCGTCATTTTTATGTTTTTTCGATTTTGTGTCGGCGCCGGCTGCCGGGGGGTCTTTCCCGGGCGGACTCTGTTGGGAAAAGGATAGCGCGGAAGGGGGGAGAGGTCAATTCCCTACGCGGACCTTGGGAGGTCTTACGGGAACAAAATTGTAATGGGGGATTCGGTCGTCATGGCCTTTGGATCTCGCGATCGGGCGGGGGTTGCCGATCGCGACGCAGGACGCCTCGCTCTCGAACGCCGCCAGGAGATGCCGCGCGCCCGTTTTCAACCCGGCAGGCGCCCGTAAGAAGCCATAAGGATTTTCGCTCTTACGGGGCGGGCCGTCTTAGGCGAGCGCGCGGCGTGAACGCGCCGGCCGCCGTGGCCCTATCGCTTACCTTGGAATCCAGATGTGGAGGGGGTCGAACGCTTGGCATCAGCTCCTTGTCGGGCGGTAGGCCCGCCAAGCCCGCTGCAGGCTGATGTTAGCGGCTGTCACGCACCTTCTCGTTGAGTCACGCCGGATGAAATACTGCTTCTACATTACCATCGGGGATGGCGTCGATGAACCGGGAGCGCCTCATATCTGGCGGTTGCCCATTCCTATAGATACTTCGGTGCACAATGGCGCCAGATCGCTTCCGTGCGTGGAAGAGATGCAGCTCGTTGATCGCCCGGGTCATCGAGACAAAGAATAGGCGACTCTGCTCGGCAAGGCTCTCGCCATCGCTTTCCCGTGGCATAGTTCCGTCTTCAAGCCCAAGAACGCAGACGACCTTCGCTTCCAAACCCTTGGCCGCCTGAAACGACATAATTCGCACGTTCGGGGGTTGGCCGAAGGTAGCGCTCTGTGAGCCAAGTTCCACCCATGATGCCACTTCAGAGAGGAAGTCAGGAACGCTATTCCAGGGCGCTAGGCTTTCGGCTAGGCGCTCCGTAAACATTGGGAGAGTTTTCCCCGCTCGGTAAAGATCAAGCAAGGTGGAAAACGCGCTGAATGAGCCTGCATAGGGTGCCTGAGACTGCTTGGTGCCCAATGCGTCCCACAGGCTAGCAGCGTCGCCGGTGAGTACATCTTGCCAGAGCTCTGAGATAAGATGAAATGCGCGCTCACGCTCCTCCTTCTTCTCCGGCTTCCTGGCTCGGTCGGAGGGTACGCCGCTGGCAGGGCCTTCAAAAAAGGCCTGTAGGCAACGGCGAAACGAAAGGCTGTCCTCCGGTGTGCGCAGCCAGGTGTTAAGTGTTGAGATGAGCGGTAATCCATCCCCAGGCAGGGTAGCTGTGGCGCTAAATGGAATTTGTGCGACTCGGAGTGCGTCGATAATCGCCTCCGCGAATTGGCGCTGAGGATAAAGCACAAGTACATCCTGAGAAGGAAGTGCGCTCAGTATGATCCTGCGGACCGCAATCGCTTCCTTCTGGTCGCTTGGTGCGTTGTGGATTCGGATCTTTGGGCCCTCGGCCCTCTCGTACTCGAACTCGCCCTTTGGAAGCCGGGCAGAGTCAAATTGCTCAACGACGCGCATGGCACCCTCCAATACGTGTCGGTGGCACCGGAAGGACTTCAGCAATGGAGCAACGGTGGCATCGGGCGCGAAATCGGCTTCGAAACGACGTATGAACTCGGGTGACCCACCCCTCCATGAGTATATGCTCTGATCGTCGTCGCCAACAACGAAAAGGCCGGCACGTTGGCCGTGGGAAAGCAAGGATATGAGCTCGTACTGGGCAAGATTAATGTCCTGATACTCATCCACCAAGAGATGTCTGCTAGTACCTTGACCATCTCTTTTTGATAGGTTAACCTTTGTCCATGAACGCTCCCGTTCCTGTTGTGAAGATTCCTGTCGATGGGGTGGCCGCTCATGGAGAAGATGTATGTGGTGGAGTTGACCGCCGACGAGCGTCAA
>JAPLSS010000064.1 GCA_026398515.1 Candidatus Sumerlaeota bacterium
GCGGCAACCCGGCGACGTACGTAGGGACCGCCACGAATTCCGGGGAGACAACGATGATCAGTCGTTATTCCTTTCCGTGGAGGGCAATGTGTATCTTGGCGAGAGGAGCGGCCACGGCGGAGGTGAAGGATTTTCACGCGATCATTCCTGCCGACGGCCAATGCTACCACGGGATCGCCGTTTCCATGTACGACACGTTCGAGGAGGATTTCGCCGGTTTCCAGGACGCCGTCGGCAAGAAGGTCGCGGCGATGCACTGGTTCAGTTCCGCCCTGAACAAGCAAGGCAAGCCCAGCGACTGGGCGGCCCAGCAGCGTCCCTTCCTCGCGCGCTGCAAGGAACGCGGCTGCCTTCCGTGCATCAATTATGGCTTCAAGTCCGACGAAGGCGTCTTTGCCGGATTCGATCGATACACCAGCGGGGGCATGGACAAGCAACTGGAGGGCATGGCCAATCTCTTCCTGGAATACCAGGACCCCATCCTGCTTGTCATCAATCATGAGATGAATGGCAACTGGTATCCCTGGTCGGCGGAGCAGAAGCACTCCAACGAAGAAGCCGCCCTGGCCGACAAGAACGACGCGACTTCCCATTCGTCGCCCGAGGCGGTGTTCAAGGGATATATCGAGTCCTGGCGTTACATTCACAAGTTTCTCAGGGACCGGGGATGCAAGAACGTCGCGTTCTGCTTCGTTCCCGGGGCGAGCGCCTACGTCAACACGGAGAGGAATCCCTATCATTTCCCCAAGTATTATCCCGGCGATGAGTATGTCGACTGGCTCGGCTTCGACACTTACAACAACACGCCGCCGGCGGACCTGGAGCGGTTGACCGTCGAACTGGAACAGCTCGCCAAAAGCAGGCCGCTCATGGTCAAAGAATGGGGAACTTGCGCCACGCGGGCGAAGCAATACTTGGGCGGAAAAGACAACTATCCAGGCGACGGCGCCTGGATGAACGCGTTCTTTGATCTCCTCGAACGACACCCTTCGATCAAGATGGAGAACTACTTCCACCGCGGCAAAGATTACAAGATCACTCGCCCCGGCGGGGAAGAGGCGTTGAACGCATACAAACAGCGCATCCAGAATGACAAATTCGTTGACACATACAAACCTCCTCAATAGCAGTGGACCATGAAGAGGGACAAAAAACCAAAAGAGGGACGTCCATGAGAACGGACGAAGAGGTCTTCGCGCTGTGCAATTAGATACGAGAGGTCGGACTGGCTCTGCACAAGTATCTTCGGCACGGTCATCTGGAGAAGGTCTACGAGAATGGGCTGGCCAATCGGCTTCGCAAGAAAGGCTTGAGGATTGAACAACAGGTTCCTCTCACGGTTTTCGATGAGGATGGGACTGTGTTGGGCGATTACTGTGCGGATCTTCTGGTGGAGGATTGTCTCATCATCGAATTGAAGGCCTGCAAAGCGTTGGCAGACGAGCATACCGCGCAGATTTTGGGTTACTTGCGCGCTTGCCATAGGGAACATGGGTTGCTCATGAACTTCGGGGCCCCGAAGATCGAGATCAAGAAATTCAAGATGTGACAGGAATAGCCACAAAGAGGCACAAGAAGCACAAGATTCCTCTTGTGACTCTTGTGCCTCTTTGTGGCTGGATTGGTTTCCTTATTTTCCTACCACAAGAACCATGAACGACCCCGGCACGACGCTCGGGCGCGCGCGGCCTGCCCCCCCGGCCTTGCCCTTGGCGCCGCCTTTGCCCTCGCCTTTGGCCGCGCCCTCGGCGGCCGCCGGAGCCGACGCGGGCGCCGCGGCGAACTTGGCGCCCGGCAGATAGACCAGCCCAGATTGAGGATCCAAAGCCATGGTCTTGGAGCCCTCGGCGGTCTGGACGTTCTGGACGACCTTTAACTTGCCCGCCGGCTCTTCGCGCAGGACGGTCAGCGTCCCATCGCGATTGGAGCTGAACGCGAATCCAGACTTCGGATCAAAACCGGCGCTGTCGGTGCCCGTGCCGATGGGAGCGTTGTCCAGCACCTTGCCCGTCGCGACATCCACCAGGATCATCATGTCATTGTGGCAACTGCAGAAGAGATGGCCATGGTCTTTGTCCAGAACGAGGCCCGTGGGGGTCTTGCCGGGATCGGTGGGCCAAGTCTCCACCACCTTCATGGCCTTCGCGTCGATCTTCAGGATCTTATCCGCGTCCTCGAGATTGACGTAGATCGTCCCTTGGCCATCGGTGGCGCCGGACTCGGGCGCCCCGTCCACCGCCAGGGTGGCGATATCGGCGGCGTCGCCCTGGGTGTCGGCCTTGACGGCGGTGATGACGTGGCCGTGATTGCCGAGCGCGAAGACACGCTTGGTCGCCGGGTCGTACATGATGAAATCAGGGCTGCCTTCGGCCTTGACCGTCAGAAGCGTCTTGAGACTTTTGAGATCAAAGACGGTGAGGGTGTTGGACCCGCCGTTGCTGGTGAATCCGCGGCCCACCTCGGGAACCAAGGCGATGCCGTGGACGCCCTTGGTGTCGGGGATGGCGCCGATCTTCTCCCCGGTCTCGGAGTTCAGCACGAGCGTCTCGTCGCCGAACGAGATGAACAACCGTTTGCCTTCGGGGTCGACCGTCAGGAAATCCCAGCGGCTTTCTCCGCCGACCGGAAACGTCTTGAGGACCTTGTACGGGCCCTCGGCCCCGGCCTCTGCTTTCGGCTTCGCGGCCTCTTCGGCGGTGGTCGCGCACACCGCCAAGCCGACCGCGAAGACCAGAGCCACACCGATGACGCTGTTCGAGAGATTGCGTGAAACACGTGGTGATGCCATGGTGACACTCTCCATCCAGATGAAATATGGTGCGGATTCTTGAAGCCGTATCTATTCTCTCATGCAGCCAGGAAAGCTGCAAGGACGGACCGAGGGTCATTTCATAGAGCCGTCTTTTGGATAACCGGAATTCCGACGAAGAACTAGGGTGAAGGGAAGCGCGCCGGAGATTGCAGGGATGACTCGAACTTCCGATTCCTCTGAGAACCCGCCCGCGAAGCCGGCGCGAGTCGCCTATATCGCCAGCCAGTATCCGACGCTGCGCGAGACGTTCGTCATTCGCGAGATCCTGGAACTGGAGCGCCGCGGCGTGGAGGTGACGGCCTATTCGCTGAAGCGGCCCATGGTCGGACTGCGGCACGACGACCTTCGGGGGGCGCGCGCGCCGGTCTATTATTCGCCCCACTGCCTGTGCGGGGGGCTCATCCTGGACAACTTGAGGACGTTGGCCGAATCGCCGCGCCGTTACGTGGGGTTCGCCGTGAAGCAGGCGTGGACGTTTCGCCGCCATCCGGGGCAGGCGCTCAAGGCCCTCCTGCTTTTCCCCAAGATGGTCCATTACGCGCGGCGCATGAAGCGCCTCGGCATTGAGCGCGCCGTGGCCTGCTGGGCGAATTTCCCGACCACGACGGCCCTGGCCGCGCGGCGCCTGTTCGGCATCCGATACTGCATGACGTGCCATGCCTGGGACATCTTCGTCGCGAAGAACCAGGCCGGACTGGAAGACAAGATCGCCGAGGCCAACCTGGTTCGGACCATCAGCGACTTCAACGTGAAATACCTGCGCCCGTTTTGCCGCTCTGAGGAGGACCGGAAGAAGATCGTCCGCAACTACATCGGAGTCGACGTGAGCCGTCTTCCGGTTCGGACGGAGGAACCCGGCGGGCGCTTTACTCTGGCCGCCGGCGGGAGTCTGATCGAACAAAAGGGGCTGAGGCATCTGCTCGACGCCATGGCGATTCTCAAGGAGTCCGGCGTCTCGCCCGCGTTGACGATCATCGGGGAAGGGGAGTTGCGCCGGCCGCTGGAAGACCAGACCCGGCGGTTGGGATTGGCCGATTGCGTGAAATTGGTCGGGACCATGTCCAATCAGGCGGTCCTGGATCTCATCCGGCAGTCGAGCGCCTTCGTTCTTCCTTGCGTTCAGGTCGCGGACGGGATGATGGACGGCATTCCCACGATTCTGATCGAGGCCATGGCGGTGGGCGTGCCGGTAATTTCCTGCTTTGTTTCCGGCGTGCCGGAGCTGATTGAGAATGGCGTGAGCGGCCTGCTGACTCCGCCAGGCGATTCTCCCGCCCTGGCCTCGGCCATCCGGCGCCTCATGGAGGACGCGGGCCTTCGGGAGGGCCTGGCGAAAGAAGGGCGCGCCAAGGTCGAACGGGAGTTCGACATCCGGCGCAATGTCGAGCTATTGGTTGATCTGTATCGCGAATGGGGGATTCTGTGACCCATGTGCGGCATCTGCGGCATCATTGAACTCGCGAACGCCATTCCGGACCGGCGCGCGCTGGACCGGATGACCGACCTCATGAGCCACCGGGGGCCGGATGGGCGCGGGGTCTGCATCAACGATAACGCCGGCTTGGGCCACCGACGGCTGAGCATCGTCGATATCGAGGGCGGCGCCCAGCCGATGGTCAACGAGGACGAGACCTGCGTCATCGTCTTCAACGGCGAGATCTACAACCACCTCGACCTCCGCCGCGAATTGGAAGGAAAGGGCTATCGCTTCCGAACGCGCTGCGACACGGAAGCGATTCTGCGCGGCTACGAAGCCTGGGGCGACCGCTGCGTGGAACGCCTGATCGGCATGTTCGGCTTCGCCATCTGGGATCGCCGGACGAAGTCGGCCCTGCTGGCGCGCGATCCGCTGGGGATCAAGCCGCTGTATTACGCTATCGTGGGCGGGCGGCTCGTGTTCGCCTCGGAGATCAAATCCATCCTCGCCTATCCCGGCATGCCGCGGGAGATCAACCCGCGCGCGCTGCGAAAGTTCTTTCGGTATCTGTACGTCTCCGGCGAGGAGACCATTTTCCAGGGCATCTTCCGCGTTCCGCCGGGAACCAAGATGGTCTGGAGCGGCGGGCAGGCGCGCTTTGAGAAATACTGGGATCCGCTGAACCTGCCCGCCGAGCCGGCCGTCTGCGATCCGCGAGAGGCGATGGAGAAGACTAACCATCTGCTCAGCCAGGCGGTCGAACGCCGGTTGATGTCCGATGTCCCGCTGGGCGCGTTTCTCTCCGGCGGCCTCGATTCCAGCGCCGTGGTGGCCGCCATGAGCCCCCTGACCCGCGAGCCGACGCCGACCTTCACCATCGGCTATTCGGGCCGGGACCGGTTCATCAACGAGACGGAATACGCGAAGGCCGTCGCCGACCATCTGGCCACGGAACACCATGAGATCCTGGTCGAGGTCTCGGCGTTGGACCTCCTGCCGGCGTTGATCTGGCACCTGGAGGAGCCGCTGGCCGATTCGGGCGCGATTTTGACCTATATTATCAGCCGGTTCGCGCGACACCGCGTCACGGTGGCGTTGACCGGCATCGGCGGCGACGAGGTCTTCGGCGGATACCGGCGCTATGCGGCGATGAAGCTGTGGCGGCTCTACAACGCCATTCCCGCCCTGGCGCGGAAAGGCGTGATCGAACCGCTGGCGCGCTGTCTGCCCGCCTCGCGCGCGTCGAGACTTCTGAACGGCTTCCGCATGTTGCGGCAGTTCGTGTTCTCGTGTTCGCAAAGTCCGCGGAAAACGTATTTGGAGATGTTCTCGGCGTTCGGGGGCGACGGGCTGCGGCGCTTGTTCAACGAGCCGCTTGCCGCGGACGATCCCGATGAGGCCGAGCAGCTTCTTGCCCGGTGCGAGCGCGACGACTTCCTTGCCCAATTCATGCTGTTCGACCTGAAGACCTACATCCCCGACGATCTCCTCGCGCTGGCCGACAAGATGAGCATGGCGGTGGGGCTGGAAGTGCGGGTGCCGATGCTGGACCTCGACTTGGTGCGGTTCTCGCAGACCCTGCCCAGCGCTCTCAAACTGCGCGGGTTGCGCCGCAAGCGCATCCTGGAAGAGGCGATGAAGCCGCATCTGCCGAAAGCGATCTTCCACCGCCGCAAGCAGGGCTTCAGCGCTCCGATTTCGAGCTGGCTTCGCTACGGCATGCGCGACTTGATGGAGCAGACGCTTTCGTCGGTGGATTCCGGCGGGTCCGGCCTGTTGAACGGGGCGTACCTGAGGGAGATGTGGAAGGCGCACCTCAGCGGGCGGCAGGACTTCTCGCATCAACTGTATGCGGCGCTCGTTTTCGACCAGTGGCGCCGCGTCTTCCTGGACAGCGATCCGACGACTTGCCGGCCGCCGCGTCCCGAGCTATCGTTTTGAGTAGGTCTGCTTCAAACTGCAATAGGACGTATGGGACATATAGGTCTTATAGGCCCTTTTGGTCCTTTGCCGTCGAAGCCCACGGAATCAATCGCTCCAGAATGGCGCGGATTTCGCCGGCCTGAGGCTCCTCGCCGGTGTACGGGGAGAGGCCGTCGCGGTCGGCTTGGGCGATGCGCGGATCGAAGGACAAGGCGCCGAGCAGCGGCAACCCGTCAAGTTTCTGCGCCATCGCCTCCAAATCCATGTCCGGTTCATGCTTGTTGAGCACGGCGGCCACGCGCGGAATCTGGATCTCGGCCGCCAGCCGGCGGATCGTGCGCGCGGTCTGGAAGCTGCGCTGCCCCGGCTCGACGACGATGATCATCCCCGAGACCGCTTGGGCGGTGGCGCGGCCCAGGTGTTCGATTCCCGCCTCCATGTCGAGGATGACAACCTGACCAGGTTGGAGGAGAAGGTGCGTGACCAGCGCCTTGAGGACCGCGCTGGCCGGGCAGATGCACCCCGCGCCGCCTTTGGCCACTCCGCCCAGGGTCAACAGGCGGACGCCGCGGACCACGCGGCTGAATCGCTCCGGCAGGTCGCGCACGTCGGGATTGATCTTGAAATAGGTCCCGTAGCCGCTCTTCGAACCGGTGCGCTCTTCGATCAACTCGCGCATCTCGCTGATCGGTTCGGGCCACTCGGCGGCGGGAAGCCCAAGGGCCGAAGCGAGGTTGGCGTCGGGGTCGGCGTCGACGGCGATGACCGCGCGCCCGGAATCGGCCAGGGCGCGGGCCAGCAGCGCGGCCAGGGTGGTCTTTCCCGTCCCGCCTTTGCCTGAGATCGCGATTTTCATGCGCTATTATGGCGAGATGTTGGCGGGGCGACGCAAGGGGGAAGTGGCGCAGGTTTTCCCGTCTGCGCGCTGTTCCATTCTTCAGTCCGTGCGTGGGCAGACTGGAAAGCCTGCGCCACCGCGCCACTTCCCGCTTGACAGCCGTTCGGTTCGGCTCGGAAAATTCATTGGTTGTGTCAGGCCAATGAGTGGGCGGGTCTTGTGACACAAGGGGCGAAGCGCTTTCGATCATTGATGCACTTGGGTTTAGGTCCAGCTCGACGTAGAAGCGCGTTCAACCTCAAAGACCTTTCCGCCGCGGCATGCCTTTGCGCGTGTGGCCTTCCGGCGGCCGGTGGGAGAATCGTTCGCCGGGAGGCCCTCGGAACATGCCCGGCGGCGCCCTGCGGCATATCATATACGGCGAGCGCCAGTTCGCTGTAGGATGGAAACGAGAGGCGGCGAATCCCATTGGCGTTTTTCAACGCATTTTCCTAAAACCCCATGAGTGAAGCGCTCGCGCGTCTCCGGGGTTCGTGAAAGAGGACCAGATGTCCGTGTTGCATTCTCGCAGCGCCGACCCGGCGGCCAGCCAGATGCTGGAGATCGCCGGGCGCGACGGGCGCAGCCTGGCCTATGACCGCTACGACGACATGCAGCCCCAGTGCGGCTACGGCCAGCTGGGGATTTGTTGCCGGGTCTGCGCCATGGGGCCGTGCCGCATCGACCCATTCGGCGACGGGCCGCAGCGGGGCGTTTGCGGCGCGACGGCGGACGTCATCGCCGCGCGCAACCTGGCGCGGTCGGCGGCGGTCGGCGCGGCGGCGCATTCGGATCACGGACGCGAGATCGCCCTGGCGCTGTTGGCCACGGCCAAAGGCGAGGCGCGCGGCTACCGAATCCGGGGCGAAGCGAAGCTGACGAAACTGGCGCGCGAGTGGGGCATCGACGTCGACAACCGCTCGCCGGAACAAATCGCCGAGAAGGTGGCCGAGACGGCGCTGGCGGAATTCGGCAAGCAGGAAGGCAGACTGCGGTTCCTCCAGCGCGCCCCGGAGAAGTCGCGGCGGCGCTGGGAGCGAATGGGCGCCACGCCGCGCGGGGTGGACCGCGAGATCGTCTCGGCGCTGCACAGCACCCACATGGGCGTGTCCAACGACATGAAGCACCTGATCTCGCTGTGCGTGCGGTCCGGGCTGGCGGATGGATGGGGCGGCTCGATGATCGCCACCGAACTGAGCGACATCCTGTTCGGCGAGCCGGCGCCCATTGCGGCCGAAGCCAACCTGGGCGTTCTGAAGGCGGACCAGGTCAACGTCGTCGTGCACGGCCACGAGCCGACGCTGTCCGACGCCCTGGTGGCGGCGTCGCAGGCGCCGGAGATTCAACAGGAATGCGAGAAGGTTGGAGCGAAGGGCCTGCAACTCTCGGGCATCTGCTGCACGGCCAACGAGATCCTGATGCGCCACGGCATCCCGCTGGCGGGGAACTTCTTGCAGCAGGAAATGGCGCTGGTGACCGGCGCGGTCGAGATGATGATCGTCGACGTGCAATGCGTCATGCCGGCGCTCAAGGAACTGGCCGATCACTATCACACCAAGGTGGTCAGCACATCGGCCAAGGCGCGGTTCAAGGGGGTCGAGCACGTCCAGTTCGATGAACGCCGGGCGTTGGAAAGCGCGCGGGACATCCTGCTCGCCGGCATTCGCAATTTTGCCCGGCGCGATCCATCGAAGGTCTACATCCCCGCCGAGAAAGAGTCGCTAATCGCCGGCTTCACCACCGAAGGCGTCTTCGACCACCTCGGCGGACGCTACCGGCCTTCCTATCGTCCCCTGAACAACGCCATCATCGACGGGCGCATTCGAGGGATCGTGGGGATCGTCGGGTGCAACACGGTCAAGGAGACGCACGACGCGGCGCACCTTGCATTGACCCGCGAGTTGCTGCGCCATGACGTTTTGGTGGTCCAGACCGGGTGTTCGGCCATCGCTTGCGCCAAGGCGGGGCTGCTGCGGCCCGAGGCGGCCGAGACGTACGCGGGGCGCGGCCTGAAAGAGGTGTGCGACGCCGTGGGGCTGCCGCCGTGCCTGCATTTCGGGGCGTGCGTGGACAACTCGCGCATCCTGATGGCGTGCGTGGAAATCTGCCGCGAGGGCGGGTTGGGCGACGACATCGCGGAGCTGCCGGTGGCCGCCGCCGCGCCGGAATGGATGAGCGAGAAGGCCATCGCCATCGGCTTTTACGCGGTGGCCACGGGCATCTTCACCGTTCTGGGCGAGCCGCTGCCGGTCCTGGGCGGGACGGAGACGGCGGATTATCTGACCGGCGGCATTGAACAGGATTTGGGCGGAAAGTTCGCGTTTGAGAAAGACCCGTTGAAGGCGGCGCGGTTGATCATCGACCATCTCGACCAGAAGCGCAAAGGCCTGAAACTGGCGCCGATGATGTACGAGCCAAGGCCAGGTATGGAGTCCCGCCTTTAGGCGGTTCGTTAGCGGAATGAATCGAATGGGGATCAAAGCGCCAAGCGACCATTCTGCCTAAAGGTGGGACTCCATACCTGCCTGTGGCTTTCCTGGGCGCTCGGATATGAACGAGAGTGCGCGTTTTGAGTGGCGTGGGCTGC
>JAPLSS010000869.1 GCA_026398515.1 Candidatus Sumerlaeota bacterium
TGATCCGGCTCCCAGGGTTGGTAGCGTGTCGAGGTTTTCATGGAACCAGTATAGCACGATTGTCAAGCACGCTATTATCATGCCAATATAGATTTTACCCAAGAAAATCTTTGCCCGACCGGCGAGTTTTCCGACAGGCTCATAGCCTACTGGGCGATCCTGGCGGGCGCGGCGATGCTTGCCTTCGCGTGGGCAAGGAAGCCCCGGTTCGAGAGATATGCCGTAGGTTTTGCGATTGGGGCTGGGATTCTGGCGGCGGCAACCCTTCGTATCGCGGATATGGCGCGGTTCGTTGCGTTCGACATCTTATATGTGGTGAAACCTCAAGACGCTCCTTCCCTCCTAGGCAGTTCTCAGACGGCTCTCGCGGCCCTCGAATTGGAATTCGTCGCGAGGATCGTCGCTTTGCTCATCGCCTATCCGCTGTTGAGATCGGGTTTGGAGCGACTAACCAAACGTGGCCCTTCTTCCGGGGAATCTCAGGCGAAGCGAAATGCCGACCGAATGCCTGTTGAAGAAAGCGCGGGGGCAGTATGAGAATGGCGCAGGTCAAAGCCTCAAACGTCCGGAAGAGACCCGGCCGGGCGTCAACGACATTCCCCGAAGGGGAATCATATGAATAGCCGTGGGCGCCAACCCACGGAAAACCCGGACCGAAGGACCCAACCCTGGAGGGGTTGAACTGCCCGGCCACCGCCGTGTTCGACCCCTCCAGGGTCGGTTCCAATGTTGTTGCGGATCCGTGGGCTGCGCCCACGGCTATTCATATGGTTCCCCTTTGGGGAAAGCGCTGATCTCCCTCTGTTGGCCTTGGCCCGGGCATCCACCCTTGAGTCGGCGCCATACAGGTGAAGTTACAAACTGGAGAGGAGTCCTGAAATGCATCTGTCCATTTCGTATCGCCTCAACTCCGCCGTGGTGATTCTGGCGTTCGCGGGCGCCGTAGCCGGCTTCGCCGCGGAGGTCAACCCCGCGCAGACGAAGCCGGTCCCCGCCTTCCCCGGCGCCGAGGGGGCCGGCGCCACCGCCACCGGCGGCCGCGGCGGAACGGTCGTGCACGTGACCAACCTCAACCCCAGCGGCCCCGGCAGCCTGGCCGACGCCGTCAGCCAGCCCAACCGCATCGTGGTCTTCGACGTCTCCGGCGCCATCGACCTGCTCCAGGAAAAGGGCGCCAAGGACGCCAAAACGGACACGGCGGAAGCCGCGGAGACTCCGAAGAACGCCGCGGACCGCTTGGCCAAGAAGGAAGAGGAATACAAGAAGACGATCTCCGATCCAAAGACCCTGGAGAAGAAGCTCAAGCGCCGCGAAGACGAAGCCAAGAACCGCGCGGAGCATCCCGACCTGGCGCCCAAGGCCGCCGGAAGGACGCTCTCCATAAATCAGCCGAACATCACCCTCGCCGGCCAGACCGCGCCCGGCGAAGGCATCGCCCTTATTCATGGCTCCTTGGCGGTCAAAGCCAGCAACGTGATCGTCCGCCACATCCGAGTGCGCCGCGGCGCCATCGCCCCGGGCAACATGGGCGACGGCATCACCGTCAAGGGCGACGATGAACAGAACCCGCTGCGCGACGTTATCCTCGATCACGTGTCGACCTGCTGGACCACCGACGAGAACATCACCATGACGAGCAAGATCGCCAACGGCACGGTGCAATACGCCATCGCCGCCGAGGGGCTCGACTACTTCAATCCGCCGCAGACGCCGCCCAAGCACTCCGAAGGCTCCTTGTTTGGGTCAGGCATGCCCGATGGAGTGGTCAACTTCCATCACATGATTTACGCCCACAACCGCCTGCGCAATCCGCGGTTCACCGGCGGCGGCGAAACGCCCGTCATCGACCTGCGCAACAGCGTCATTTACAACGGCAAGGAGACGATGACCCAGACCGGAAGCGGCGGCGCGCGCGGCAATCTGATCAATAACTACTATAAGTTCGGCATCGACACGTTCGAGCCGTTGCGCGGCGGAATCATGACCTTCTGCAACAAAACCGAGCCGTTCCAACTCTACGCCGCGGGCAACTACGTCGACGGCTATCCCGAGGCTACCGCCGACAACTGGCTCGCCATGCGCTACGACAAGGAGAACCGGCGCGAGCCTGATGACAAGCCGGTCGTCCGCGCCACGGAGCCGTTCCCCATGGCCCCCATGATTATGCAAACCGCGCAGGAAGCCTATGAAACCTGCCTGGCCGAATCCGGCGCGACCCTGCCCAGCCGCGACTGGATCGACCATCGTATCGCCACCGACGTGCGGTTCGGCACGGGCCGCATCATCGACACGGAAACCGACCTGCCCGAGAAGTTCCGCTGGTGCACGTACGAATCGCTCCCCGCGCCGGAGGACACGGACCGCGACGGCATGCCGGACTTCTGGGAGGAGCAGTTCGGTTTGGACAAGGCCAAGGACGACAGCGCCGCCGACGCAGACGGCGACGGCTATACGAATGTGGAGGAATACTTGAACAGCACCGATCCCAAGGGCGGCGCGGAGCCGGTCGTTTATATCCACGCCAGCGTCTCGCGCGCCGATGGGTATGACCTCATCCCCGGCGAGTTCATGGTCGAACGCGCGGGCAAGACGGATGGGGAGCTCGTCGTCAAATACTCCGTGGGCGGCGCGGCCAAGCCCAAGGACGATTACGAGCCGCTGTCCGGCGAGGTCCGCATCGGCGCGGGCCAGAAGAACGCGGGGATTCTCGTCGTCCCGACTAGGCAAAAGATGGAAGTGGAAACCGAAATGCGGGCGACCGCAGCGAAAGGGGACCGGCCGGTGGTCGTCACGCTCGAAGGCGGCGCGGGCTATCACATTGGCTGCCCCCGCGCGGCGCTGGTTACGATCAAGCCGTATTAGAGGCCGGCCTTGCCGAGGCTGGCTGTAGTTCAACCCGGAAGAGTCCGGCCCGGCAGGCCGGACCTACTCAAGAAAGGAACTCCCAATGCCCGACAAATCTTCCCTCAATCGCCGTCAATTTCTCCAACGCGCCTTCGCCGGCGCGGCCACGCTCGGACTCTCAGGCTCCCTGGCCCACGCGGCGGCGGCGAAGGCGGCGAAAGAGGCCGCCGCCAAAGCGACAGGCGCCGCCGCCGCGGCCAAGCCGTTCAACGTCCTGTTCATCGTCTCCGATGACTTGAACGACTGGGTCGGCGCGTTCGGCGGCAATCCCGACACCCAGACGCCGAACCTGGACCGCCTGTGCAAACGCGGCGTCACGTTCCAGCGCGCCTACACCTGCTCGCCCTTGTGCAACCCCACGCGCGCGGCGATCCTCACCGGCCACATGGCCTCGTCGACCGGCGTCTACGACAACCGCCAGCCGTTCCGCCAGTCCGAGCGAGGCAAGGACGCGGTCACGCTTCCCCAGTACTTCATGCAGCACGGCTATTACACCGCCGCCGCGGGCAAGATCTACCACATGCACTTCCCCGATCCGCAGTCGTGGAACGAGTACTCGACCGACGGCACAGACAAAGGCAAGTCCGCCGGCCCGCAGGGAGAAAGCGACAAATCGAAGAAAAGCAAGAAGGACAAGACGAAGGATGACGGGTTGAAGCCTAACGACGACGAGAAGGTGACGGTGGCCAGCATCGAGTGGGAGAAACTCGACACGCCGGAAGAGGAGACCACCGACTACACCATCGCCGACTACTGCATCCGTCAATTGCAAAAGAAGCACGACAAGCCGTTCTTCCTCGGCTGCGGGTTCCGCAAGCCGCACTTGCCCTGGGCCGTCCCGCGCAAGTATTTCGACAAGTTCCCCCCAGATAAACTGACCTTGCCCAAGGTCAAGGAGGACGACCTGGCCGACGTGCCGTCGATTGGGAAAGCCTGGGCCAAACCCGAGGTCCATGAGGAGATCGTCAAGGCCGGCAAGTGGCGCGAAGCCGTCGGCGCGTATTGGCACCTCGGCGAGAAACTCCACTGGCACAAGAGCACGCTGTGGGAAGAGGCGGACCGCGCGCCGCTGACGATCACCGTGCCCGGCCTGACCCAGCCCGGCGGGCAGTGCGCGCGCACCGTCGACTTCATCAGCATCTATCCGACGCTTGTCGAATTGTGCGGCCTGCCGCCGAAAAAGGACAACGAAGGCGTCAGCCTCGCACCGCTCCTCAAGCAGCCCGACGCGCCGTGGGACCGCCCGGCGACGACCGACTTCCAATACGGCAACACGGCCGTCCGCAGCGAACGCTGGCGGTACATTCATTACAAGGATGGAACGGAAGAACTCTACGACCACGACGCCGACGAGATGGAATGGACCAACCTCGCCGACGATCCGAAATACGACGGCGTCAAGAAGGACCTGGCGCGCTGGCTGCCGAAGAGGTACACGAAGGACTCGCCGCACCAGTACTTCCCGGGCGACGAGAAGAAGCAGAAGAAGGACGTGGATGCGGAGTAAGGGATTGCCGATTGTCGATTGCCGATTGAACGACAGCCGGTTCTGCGTCGCGGGGCGGATGGTCGGCGAACAGATGCAGCGACAATGAAGGGCGGCGGGCTGATGGCTCCAGCCCGCCGCCTCGCATCCGAGATCAAGAATCCAGAATCGCAACTCGCCTACTACCGGATCAGGTTCACCACGTCCTGCATCATGTCATTGCCGACGGTGATCGTGCGCGAGTTGGCCTGGAAGGCGCGCTGGGTGGTGATCATGGTGACGAACTCGGTCGCCAAGTCGACGTTCGACAGCTCCAGCGAGTTCCCCACGACCTCGCCCAACGCCCCGACGTTCGGCGCGGACACGGTCGGTTGGCCGGAATCCACCGTCTCGACGAACTGGTTCGATCCCATGGCCAGCAGCCCCTGCTCGTTCTGGAAATTGGCCAGCGCCAGTTGCGCGACGATGCGGGTGCGCCCGTTGGTGAAGATGCCGGTGATTTTGCCTTCGCGGTCGATGGCGATGGCTTGCAGGTTGCCGGTGGCGTAGCCGTCCTGGGTGACGTAGTTGGTCACGTACGGACCGTCGAACTGCGTCGTGCCGCTCAGTCCCGTGCCGCCGTCGCCGATCGCGTCGCCGAACCGGAAGCCGATCGCCTGATTTTGCACGGCGCCGTTGCCGAAGTCGAAGTCCGTGGAGGTGGTGGTTTGCGTCTGCAGGGCGCCGCTGGTGTCGAAGGTCAGCGTGCCGGTGGCGCATTCCTGGGGCGTGCCCGCCGTCCCGCCGGTCAAGTCGCCGCCGTCGATCACCGCGTGCCAGGCCCACGCGCTGTCGGCGGTCTTGTTGAAGTACAGGATGACGCTGTGCGCCGCGCCCAACGAGTCGTACACCGTCGCCGAGGTCGAGTAGTTCGACGTGCCCGACGGGTCGGCGATGTCGAACGCGGCGACGGGCGCGTCGGAACTCAGGTTGGCGCTGATGGTGACGCCGGAGCCGGCGGACGCGCCGTCGCCGGTGGCGTGAGGCGGCGTGATCAGATTGGTCAGGTTGATCGCGCCGCGCGTTCCGGTGGGCTGGCCGGTCGGGTCGTAAAGGAACCCTTGCACGCCCAGTCCGTTGGAGTTGACGAGATTGCCCGCCTCGTCGGTGTGGAAGTTGCCGGCGCGTGTGTAGAAGGTCTGCACCCCGTCGCTCAGGATGAAGAACCCGCGGCCGTTGATGGCCATGTCCATCACCGAGTCGGTGTTCTGGAACGACCCTTGCGCGAACGAGCGCGACACGTCGTCCAATCGCACGCCGCGCCCCAGTTGCGCCGTCTTGCCGCCGATGTTAATCGACTGCGAAAGAAGGTCGGAGAACTCGGTCCGGCTGGACTTGTAGCCGACCGTGTTGGCGTTGGCGATGTTGTGGCCCGTGACCTGGAGAGCGTTGCCCAGAGTTTGGAGGCCGCTGATTCCGGTGTACAACGCTGTGGTGATGCTCATGGCGTCCTACTCCTTCGATTCAGGAAGTCGCACCGACAGAACGTCGGAGAGGGGAATCCGCTGGCCGTCCATTTCCAGCAGGGTCACGCCTTGTTCGTAGTTGATGCCGCTGACCACGCCCCGGCGGAACGTGTTGACGCTGACCGACTGGCCGCCGGAGTCGGTGGCTTGGATGTCCACGGAATACACGCCGTCGGGCGCCGTGGCGCCGCTGTCCAGTTGGCCGTCCCACACGAGGTCCTGGCTGCCTTGCGTCTGCGAGCCCAGGTCCAGAGTCCGCACCGCCGCGCCGGAACTGTCGCGGATCGTGACCTTCACGGAAGCGGCCGGCGCGCCCATCTCGTATCGCAGAGAGGAAGCCTTGCCGTTGGTTAGGCTGACTTGCGAGCCGCTGGCTTCGATCTCGCGCCCCAGGAAGTTGGCCGCGGCCGCGTTGTTCGCCACCGAGGACATGCCGGACAGCCCCGTCATCGCCGTGTTCAGGTTCATTAGCTGCTCCAGCGAGCTGAACTGCGCGAGCTGGGCGGTGAACTCCGACGGGTCTTTCGGATTGAGCGGGTCCTGGGACTTCATCTGCTCAATCAGCAGCAGGAGGAAATCCTGTTTGCCCATTTCCGTCGCGTTGGTTTGGGACGTTTGGGATGCTTGGGAATCCAATCCAAGCCCCAGATAGCCGGAGATGCTGGTCACGCTCATGGGGTTTGCTCCATTCCGTCTTTTGGTCTTTACGCCATCACGTCCAACCGCCAAGCGCGGCGGCCGAACGTTCCCGCCCCAAACGCGGCGGCGGGCGGCGAATTCTCGGTTTCGGCGTCGGTCGGATAGCCTTCCTGCCCGCCGCCGTTCGAGCCGCCGTCGCCCTGGCGGCTTTCAAACGCCTCGCCCGCGAAGCCGCGCGGGGCGGTCTGGTTCTCGAAGCCGTGGCGCGTGAACTGGTCAAACCGAATGCCCGCGTCGGCCAGCGCGCCGCGCAGTTCGCCGATGTGTTGGTTCAACCGGTCAAAGGCCTGCGGCGTTTCGGTCGACATCGTCGCGCGCAGCCGATTCTCCACGTCGATGCGGATTTGGATTTCCACCCGCCCGAGCGAAGGCGGATCCAGGCGAATCGAAGCCTCCCGCGCCGCCGGCCGGGCCACCACGCGCCCGCGCAGTTCGCGCGCCAGTTCGATCGCCTTCCGCGCCACCGCCTCGAAGTTGCGATCCCTCGGCGCGTCCACGGAGGCGGCTAATGGCGTCGTATTGGCGGCACGGACGGCAGGCGCCTGGTTCGGCGCGGCGCCATCCGCCGTTGGCGCGCCACCCGACGTCGCCGCAGCGTTGGCTGTCGGGATGTCGGATGCGAGCGGCACGGAGGCCGGCGCGCCGGCTCTCGCGCTGTCATCCGCTGTTTCGGCCTTCGGATCCAACGCCGGCGCCGGCGGGCGCGACGAGGCGCGCCGAATGACCTCAGCGAATGCGTCGAATGCAGCATTCGAGTTTGTCGTCCCTCCTTCAGACGGCGCCGGCGTATCCGACTGAACGGACATGACATTCCAGGGATCCGTATCAACGCCTGGACTGATCCCACTGCCCGGTTGGGAGGGCGAGACACCCGAGGAGGGCGAGACTCCCGTCGAGCCGACCGCCGCGCCCTGCGCCGGTCTGCCCACCCCGTCCACTCCGTCCATCCCGTCCAACAACGTGCCATCGCCGAACGGCGCCGCCGCCGTCCCGCTTCCCTCCCCCGCCGCCGGCTTGTCCATCGCGAAAACGAGGCGGGCTTCGTCCGCAGGGAGGCCTGGCCCGGTGGCCAACCCATCGCCCGCGGACGAAGCCGTAGGTGGGAAGGAGGCGTCGTGGCCTACATCGCCCGACGCGGGGCTCTGCGCCGAAGCGTCCGGCGGCGCCAGTTGAGCCATGGCCGCCGGGAGGCCAAGGCATTCAACCCACACGTCGCCGCCGCGCTCTTTTTTCGGTTCGGAGGACTCCGACCCGTCGGCCAGAGAATCGGGTAGCGTTTCAAAATTCAAGGAGTGTTCGGCCGCCCCGCCGCCCCGCTCTTCCGCGGCGGCCGCCTCGGGGCGGGCGACCAGGGCGCCCAGAAGGGACTGGAACCCAGCCTCAGGCTCGGCCGGGCGCTTTCCTCCCGGCGCGGCCGAAAGGCCGCTTCCGGGTTCAGCGACGGAGTCGCGGCTGATCAAAAGCAAACACGGCATGCGCCCGCTCCCCTTGCCGCAACACAAGCCCTATAGGCCTTATAGGTCCTATGGTCTTGCCCAGCAACGGAAGGGGGCTTACTTGGCGGCGGGCCGGCTGCCCGGGATGGCCACCAACCGACGCGACAGGTCGACGGCCTTCTTCGGGTTTTGGTCGGCGATTCCGGCGAGGATCTTCGACGTCGTCGCGGCGTCCATCCCGGCGAGAATGTCGAGCGCCATCGGCTCGTCCATTTCCTGCAGGACCTTGACCACCGTCTCGGACTTCATCGTCTTGTACACGTCAATCAGGTTCTTCATCTCGCGTTTGCGTTGCGTGTCGGCGCGGGCGAGCATCTCCTGAATCTCCGTTTGCAGCGTGCGCAGATCCGCGATTCGCTTCTCCACGTCCGCCCGCAGGAAATTCAACTGCTCGGTCTCCTTGGCGATGGCCGCCTCGCGCGCATCGAGCGCCGTATCGCGCGCTTCCAGCGAAGCCAGCAGATCGCGCGAGCGAGCCGTCTCCAACGCCGTCGGCGACAGTGCTAACGCCGCCTGAGCCGTGTCTTGACCGTTCTCCTCGCTGTTGGCCTGGGCGTTGTCCCCGGCGTTCTGCTTCCATGGAGCCGAAGCCGCCGGGGCGGACGCCTTTTCCCGTTCCGTTGTCGAGGCGGATTCGACCGCATGGACTATGCCACCGCCCGGGAGGCCGACGAGGCTCTCGGCGACGGAGACGGCTAAAGCGCCTATTCCCAGCAGGATCAGGCCCAAGGACAGCCAGCGTTGGCGTTGCATCGTCGTCTTCATGGGGGTTCACTCCTCATCCCTGGCGGCAAGATTTTCCTGTTGGCCCGTCCGCCAGGTTCGGATCGCCAGGTCGTCGTAGAGCTTGCGCTCTTCCACGTTCTCGGCGTGCAGGTATTCCTGGTATTCCGCTTTCCTCAATTCCTCGATCACTTCGCGGTCGCGCATCGCTTTGATCAGCCGCTGGCGCGCCGCTTCGAGCTGCGCCTGGATGTCCTTGCGCTTCTGTTCCAGGCGTTCCAGTTCCGCTTGAACGCCCGTCAGGTAGTTCGCGTAGATCACCCGCTCGTGATCGGGCATGCCCTTCGCCAGGCGCTCGTACATCTCGGCGCTGCGTTCCCGGCGCATCCGGTCGAGCCGTTCCATGGCCCCGAGGCACTCGTCGAGCCGAATATGTAGCGCGGCGACGATCTTCTGCGCCTCTTCTTCGATGCGCAGCCGGTGGTCCAGAACCGGTTGAACGCTGAAGCGAAACTGGGCCATGGCCGCGGATCCTTGGAAAGATAGGACCTATAAGACCTATAGCGCTCATATGTCCTATGGGTTCATCACCGCCGGCGCGCTCAGCAGCCCCTGCAATTGCTCGACCGATTCCTCGAACGTCGCGCGCTCCTCGACCGGTTGGCGCAGATACGAGTTGAGTTTCCCGTTCATCTGGATCGCCAGGTCGATCTCCGGGTTCGACCCGCGCGCGTAGGCGCCGATGTTGATCA
>JAPLSS010000782.1 GCA_026398515.1 Candidatus Sumerlaeota bacterium
CCGCGAACGCCGCGCGCACCGCCGAGTAGACGTCGCAGCCGCGGACGCCCGGCCGCAGCGCGCGCTGGCCCGCCGCCATCGCCTTTTCGCACAGGGCGAGCAATTCGCGCTGGCGCGCGGACGGGCGGCCTCCGACCGCGAGGGTGTTGGTGATGTCGGAGCGATAGCCGAGGAACATCGGAAACATGTCGAGAATGACCAGCGAGCCGGAGTCGAGCGTCATGCCGAAGCGCGGCTCGCGGTTCGGGCGCGGGCTGCCGGTCACGTCGCAGCGCATGACGAGTTCGTCGCCGGCGGCTTCGAGCGCGACGTTGTGAAGCGCTCGATACACGTCCCATTCGGTCATGCCCGGCTCGACAATCTCGCGCGAGGCGGCATGGATCGCTTCGGTGACGGCGATGTTGCGCCCGATGACGTCCAGCTCGTCCGGGTCCTTGGCGCGGCGCATCTGTTCGAGGACGGGCGTGGCGTCCAGCGTTGGGCGCGGCAGCCCGGCGCCGGCGAGAGCGTCGGCCGCCGGCATGGGAAACCGCTCCATCTCGCAGGCCAGCGCGCCCGCGCCGATCCGCTCGCCCCGAAGAGTCCGCCCGAGAAACTCGTTCATGGAGCGGGCGCGATTTGCCGGCGGCGGCAGGGCGATGCCGTGCCACTTGAGGATCTCGACGCGGTCGACGGACGCCTGGCGTGCGGCCCCGCTCTGGCGATTGTCCACCAGGAGCACCGAGTCGCCGTCCGGGCGCAGGAGGAGCCAGTTGCGCGCGTCCCAATTCAGCGAATGGACGGACGGCAGGTAGCCGGTCAGATAATAGATATGGGTGGCGCTGTGGATGAGGACAAGGGCGGCCTCGGGGCCAAGGCGCTCCATCAGACGCGCCCGGCGCGCGCGACAGCCTTCGGCGGTAAGCATGATCGGGGGCCTCTCCGGAGAAATGGCTGACTGCGCCATGCAGGAACGAAGACATTCTATGCGGCAGGCGGAGAAGGTCAAGGGAACCGATGGCCGATAGCCCATGGAAAGCGTTGCCGTTCCATCAGCAATCGCCCTCGGCCATCGGCAATTGCGGTTTTTTTGTTGCGCATAGGGAGCGCGAATCGGTAAGTTTGCCGTAAGTCGTTTGCCGACAGGCATGCGATTGCAGCGCGCCGCCTTGTTTTCAGCGCTTCGCCCCGCTTCCAAGGACCCCGAATGGCGCCCAAGATCCCCTTCACCATGATGGGCAAAGCCGTGTTCGCCGCCGTGGCGGCGGCGATCCTGATCGGCTTTGTGACTCTTCTGCCGGAGGGCGGGAGCCAGGACGGCTTGGACCGTCAGACCGCTCTGGCGGACCTGCAACGAATCGCCGCGGAAGTTCCGGATGTCAAAGCCGAAGCGCTGGCCACGGGGAAGGTGGAGCGATTGCAGCGGCGCTATTCCCTGTCGAGCCACGTCGGGCGCGCCACGGTGTCGCTGGCATTGTGCGACACCGAGGGCAAGGCCGCGACGACCATCGGATCGCCGCCGTCGCTCGAAAGCGGCTCGGGGCGCAAGTTGCTGGAGCGAGCATTGCGCGACCGAACGGCGGGGGGCGAGGTCGACTCGACTCTGGTGGCGTTGTTCGCCCTCGGTCCATCGGGCGCGTTGGGGCCGGGCGAACAGGCGATCGGGGCGTTCGCGGCCGCCGTCTCGAAGGACGCGCTCGCGGGCGGCCCCTCGATTCGGCGAAGCGCGGGGCAATGGGCGCGGATCAGCGCCGGCCTCGTCGCCGCGGCGTGCCTGGTCGCGGGGCTGCTGTATTGGATGTTCGTGCGGCCGATCCGGCGCATCGTCGCCGTGGACCGCCGCGTTGACGCGCAGGCGGGCCTGTTCCCGCTCATCCCGGAAGAGCAGATCGGCGCCGACGAAGCGGGCGAGATCGCGCGCGCGCGCAACCAGATGGTCGAGCGATTGCAGGAGGAGCAGGCGCTGGCGCGCCAGGCGAACCAGATGCTGGAGCGGGCCGAGGCGAAATACCGCGCGCTCGTCGAGGCCTCGCGCGACATCGTGTTTCGCACGGACCTGACGGGCCGCTTCTTGTTCGCCAGCCCGTCGATGGAAACGGAGCTGGGCGTGGCGCCGCGGGACTTGGGCGATTCGCCCGAGGCGTTCTTCGAACGCGTTCACCCGGCGGACGCCGAGCGGGTGCGCATGGCGTTCGGCGCGATGACGCAGGGCGAGCCGATCCAGGGCATCGAGTTCCGCATGATGGCGCCGGGAAACGACGAGCCGGTTCGCTGGCTCTCGCTGACGCATCGGCCGATTCTCGACGGCCATGGGCGCCTGCAAGGGATCGACGGGGCGTTGCGCGACATCACCGCGGCGAAGATGCTGGAAATGGAATTGGAGGATTGCCGCCTGCGGTTGGACGCGCTGCACGCGCTGCGGCTGGCCTGCCACAAGAACCTCGAGCGGCGCGAACTCTTCGATCTGTTCGCGCGCCAGTCGGCGGAAGTGTTGGGCATGAGCCGGGCGCTGGTGGCGCGCTTCGCGGCGGAGGAGTATCGCGCGCTGGGCGTGTGCGAGTTCCCGGAGGAGACTGTGCGGCGCGCGCACGAGATGGCAGGCTCCCCAATGGCGAAGATCGCGCGCGACGGGCGGCCGCTTTCGTTGTTGAATGAGAAAGCCTGGAGCGCGTACGGGCTGGACGGCCCGTTCGTCGGCGTGCCGATTTTGGATCTGAAGGGCGAGGCTATCGGGGCGGTCTGCTGTTACGGCGAGACGCGAAACGCGACGGAGGGCAACATCCGCGCGGTGTCGCTGATCGCCGAATTGCTCGGGCCGCGGATGGATGCGTAGCGTTTTCGATCATGGGCTGCGACGGCCATCTTGATTCAGAGTCGGGAATCCTGTAGGCTCAAAAACTTAGGATTCCCCCGTGCGCGGAGGTTGAACATGGTTTTCGTGGAAGCCAAGGTGCTGGACGCGACTCACTTGGAGCTTTCGAGTCCGATCGCCGCGCCGAGCGGCAGGATTGTGCTCGTCACCGTGGCGGAGGCGGAGCCGGCGGATGACGAGCGCCGGGAATGGCTGGCGTTCTCCGCGCAGTCGCTCCAATCCGCCTACGGCCCGTCAGAACCGGATTACACCGCGGACATGATTCGGGAGAGCAACCCGGAGTATGGCAAATGAGGGAAGCGGACATCGCTCTCGCGCCGTTGCCTCAAGCGGATGGGGCGCGGAAGAACCGGCCGGTCCTCATCCTGCGCGAGCTCCCTCCGTTCGGGGACTTCCTTGTGTGCGGAGTCAGCGGTCAGATTCACCAAGCCGTCGCCGGGTTTGACGAGGTGGTCCGCGCATGCGACGGTGACTTCCCTGCCAGCGGGCTTCTCTGCGATTCGGTCATCCGTCTGGGGTTCCTTGCCGTTCTGCCTCGCCGGAAGATCGTAGGAACTCTCGGCGCCATCGACTCCGCACGGCACGAACGTCTCCTGAAGAATCTGGCCAACCATTTGACCGCAAAGATCCTTCAGGCTGCTCGCCCTTGAACCGCGACCGTTCAAACCTGAAATCAGGAATCGAAAGCGCCGATGGCTGTTCCTGCCTCCAGTCTTCCCAAGCCGCTCAGCGTCAGCCAACTGACGCAGCGCGTGAAGCAATGCCTGGAAGGCCAGATCGGGTTCGTCAGCGTCGAAGGCGAGGTGAGCAATTGGCGCGTCTCGCCCGCCGGGCACGCGTACTTCGCGCTCAAGGACGCGCAAGCCATCGTCGCCTGCGTCATCTTCCGTTCGGCGCTCTCTCGCGTGCGGTTTCAGCCGCGCGACGGACAACAGCTGGTCGTCGACGGCCAGGTCACCGTCTACGAGGCGCGCGGGCAGTATCAGATCATCGTCGAACGCATGAGCGAGGCGGGCCTGGGCGTCCTGTTTCAGCGATTCAACGAACTCAAGGCCAAGCTGGAAGCCGAGGGGCTGTTCGCGGCGGAACGCAAGAGGCCGCTGCCGATGCTGCCGCGCTGCGTGGGGATCGTGACCTCGCCGACGGGCGCGGCGATCCGCGACTTGTTCAACATCCTGCGCCGGCGATTCGCCAGCCTGCGCATCATCGTGGCGCCGGTGCGCGTGCAGGGCGTGGAAGCGCCGGGCGAAATCGCCGAGGCGATCGCGCGCATGAATCGCCTCGGTCTGCCGGAAGTGCTGATCGTCGGGCGCGGCGGCGGGTCGATCGAAGACCTGTGGGCGTTCAACAAGGAGGTCGTCGCGCGGGCCATCGCGGGCTCGCGCATTCCGATCATCTCGGCCGTCGGGCACGAGACGGATTT
>JAPLSS010000374.1 GCA_026398515.1 Candidatus Sumerlaeota bacterium
GCGCCCGTTCGCCCACGGCGTACAGCCGCGCGCCCGCCACGCGCCCCACGGCGCGCCCGATCTGCCGGTGGTGCATCTCCTCGTCCGCGCCCAGCTCCAGCATGTCCCCCATCAGCAATCGCCGCCGCCCCGCGGCCTCCACGTCGCCCAGCGACTCCAACACGAGCTCCGTGGACGCCGGCGAAGCGTTGTAACAGTCCTCGATGATCGTGTAGGGCCCAAAGCGGGCGATCTCCGACCGCATGGCCGACGGGCGAAACGCGCTGACGCCTTCCGCCGCCGCCTTGGGGTCGCATCCGAGTTCGCACGCCAGCGCCGCCGCGCACAACGCGTTATACACGTTGTGCCGTCCGAAGGCATGCGATTCGATCCGCTCGCGCCCGTTGGGGTGCGCAAGCGCAAACGCATACCCCCAGGGCGACAGGCGCTCGATCGATTCCGCCCGGTACGGCGCCTGGCAGGCCACCGCGAACCGCACGACGTCGAGGTGATGCCCGAAGCGCTCGATGATCTGCGCGCTGCGCGGACAGTCGGCGTTGGCCAGCAGGCGCGTCCCGCCGCGCAAGGCGATCAGCATTTCCGCCTTTGCCTCGAGCAGCCCTTCGAGCGAGCCGAACTGCCCGACGTGCGCGTTGCCGACGTTGGTCAGCGCCGCCAGGTCCGGCTCGGCGATCCTTGTCAGGCGGTCCAACTCGCCGCGCACGTTCATCCCGATCTCGGCCAGAACCAGCCGATGCGTCTCTTCCAAGCGCAGCAGGACCTTCGGCAGCCCGACCAAGTTGTTGTCGTTCTTCGGCGTGACCAGGACCGACGGATCGCCGCCCAGGGCGCGCGCGGCCATCTCTTTGGTGGTCGTCTTGCCGCTGCTTCCGGCGATGACGGCGACCTTGGGGTTCAAGCGCCGCCGCCAGGCCTGGGCGATGGCGCCGTACGCCGTCAGCGTGTCGGGCACGCGCAGGATCGCCGCCGGGCCAAGCGCCGGCGCATCCACATCGCGCGCCACGATGACGCCGGCCGCGCCGCGCTCCACCGCGCGGGGGAGGAAATCGTGGCCGTCGTGATTCGCCCCTTGCAGCGCCAGGAACCACTCGCCCGGGCGCAATTCGCGCGTGTCGGTGGAAATCTCCGGCGCCGCCGCGGACGGGTCGCCCTGAACCAGGACGCCCTGCGTGGCCTCAATCAAATCGGCGGCTGTGAATGACAGGCCCATGGCAATTCCCAGCGCGCGGGTCCCTCAGTAGCGCCTAACAGCCCGTTGAAGAACGCCTTTCCGCGCAAAACAGGCGTTGATTCTGTTGTGCTTGGAGGACGGTTTCATATGGACTCCTCGCCTTTTCAAAGGGCTGCTAACGGTTCTCGCCCCGTCCACTTCGTCCAGCCCGTCCATTTCGTCTGGTTCGTCCATCCCGCCTCGCCCCGCTTCACTCGCCTTTCCCCCCTCGCTCCCGCAACGCCAGGCGCGCCTGCTCGCGGTCGTCGAAGTGATGCTTGCGGTCGCCGACGACCTGATAATCCTCGTGCCCCTTGCCGGCGATCAAGACGAAATCGCCCGCTTCGGCCAGGCCAATCGCGCGGCGGATCGCCTGGGCGCGGTCCAGGATGACCTCGTAGGCGTCCGTGGAGCGCGCGCCGCGCCGCAGGCCTTCCTCGGCCATCCGCGCGATGGAGGCGGGGTCTTCGGTCCGCGGGTTGTCGTTCGTCAGAATGGAGTAGTCCGCCAACTGCCCGGCGGCGAATCCCATTTTCGGCCGTTTCGTCGCGTCGCGGTCGCCCCCGCAGCCAAACACAACGACCAGGCGCCGCGTTGTCATCTCGCGCGCGTTTTCCAGGGCGCGCTGCAATCCGTCGGGGGTGTGGGCGTAGTCGACGGCCACGAGAAACGGCTGGCCCTCGTCGACGATGTCGAACCGGCCCGGCACGATCGGCGCCGCCTCGATGCCGGCGGCGATCGTCTCCCAATTCAACCCCAGGGCCACCCCGGCGGCGATCGCCGCCGTGATGTTCTCCACGTTGAACCGTCCGCGCAGGCGCGAACGCGCCTCGCGCTCCCGCCCGTCGATCCGCAGATGCATTCGAATGCCCTGTATGCCGACCGTCGCGTCCCGGCAATG
>JAPLSS010000145.1 GCA_026398515.1 Candidatus Sumerlaeota bacterium
CTCCTCGGCGGGCCGAACCGCCCGCCGGCGACGCTTGCGAGCGCGCCGTCGCCCCGGCCGGCGGCGCCCGAGGCGGAGCCGGAGCCGATCGCCTCGCCCGCGGGCGTGCGCGTGGCGCTGCTGGGCATCGCGCTGTCGGGCGTTGCGGCCATGATCTACCAGGTATGCTGGACCCGAATGTTCGCGCTCCTCATCGGGTCGAGCACGTACGCGTTCAGCCTGGTGGTGATGGTCAACATCGGCGGGCTGGCGCTGGGCGGGATACTGTTCGGCCGGATGATCGACCGCGCGCGCCGGCCGATGCTGGTGTTTGCGATGGGGCAATTGGGCGTGGCCGTCTCGGCGTTCCTTGTCGCCTTCTTCTCCAAACACTACCCGGTCATTATCCTGCGGCTCCTGGCGCGCAACGCGGGCGACTTCCCGATGATCCTGCTGAACGAATTCGCCACGCTGGGCTTCCTGCTGATCGTGCCGACTCTGCTGATGGGCGGGATGTTTCCCATCGTCGCGCGCATTTGCGCCGGACGGGTCAGCCGGCTGGGGACGACCATCGGAACGGTGTACGCGGTCAACACCATCGGCGCGGTCGTCGGCTCGTTTTCGGCGGCGCTGATCCTGATGCGCTACTTCGGCGGGATCGGGCCGACGATGATGATCGCCGTGGGGCTGAACCTGGCGACCGCCTTCGTCGCCGTCGTCGCCGAGTCGCGCCCGCCGGTGGCGCTGCGCTGGGCCGCGCTGATCCTGGTCGGCCTGGCCGGCGCCGGCATCGCCATCGCCGGGCCGCGGTGGGAGCGGGCGGTGATGAGCGCCGCGCCGTTCATGTCCGAGCGCTTCGATTTGGAACGGGCGACCCACGAGGCGGATTTCCTTGCGCGCGCGCGCGGATCGGACCTGCGGTTTTACGAAGACGGCGTCGTCTGCACCGTCACCGTGCGCAAGCAGAAGGGGCCGCTCGACGGCATTTCGCTCGCGGTGAACGGGAAGGTCGAGGCCTCCAACACCATGGGCGACATGCCGACCCAGCTGCTGTGCGGGCATTTGGGGCTGCTGCTGCGCCCCGAAGCGAAGCGGGCGATGATCATCGGGCTGGGCGGCGGGGTGTCGCTGTCGAGCATTCTGCACCACGATTCCGTTGAGAGCGTCGATCTGATCGAGATCTCGGAATCGGTCGTGCGCGCCGTGCGCCAGGAGTTCGCGCAAATCAATCAGCGCGCGCTGGACGATCCGCGCGTCCATCTGACGATCGCCGACGGACGCAATCACGTCTACCTGACCGACAAGACCTACGACCTGATCGTCAACGTCCCCTCGAACCCGTGGATGGCCGGGGTCTCGAACCTGTTCACCCGCGAGTTCTTCAGCATGTGCCGCGAGCGGCTGAACCCCGACGGCGTGATGATGCAGTGGATTCACACCTACAACATGTCGTTCGACGACTACCTGATGGTTGTCCGCACGTTCATGGAGGTCATGCCGCACGCGACCTTGTGGGAACCGACGGAAGGCGACTACTTGATGATCGGCTCGAAGCAGCCGATCCAAGTCGATTGGAATCGCCTGAAGGCGGAGATCGAGACGCCCAAGGTCAAGGAGCATTTGGACTGGGCCAAACTGGGCGACATCCGCGTTTTCGTCACGGATTTCATGGGGCAGAAGGAAGACCTTGCGCAGTCGCCGGACTATCAAAAGGCGTCGATCAACATCGATGACACATGCCGCCTGGAATGGTCGGCGCCGCGGGCGTACTACGAGGCGCGGATCGAGCCGGATCGCCTCGTCGCCCTGCGCCACAGCCCCGCGACTCTGTTCACGCCGGACAGTTTGACGCCGGAGGTCCGTCAGCAGCTGGACCGAATTCCACTGGCCCGCCAGACGGATTTGCAGGGATTGCAGGGGTTGACAAGGGGCGATTTGCTGCCCGGGGTCAAGGACTCGGAGCGCGCCATCGAACTGAGTCCCTACGATCCGATCGTGCGCGCCCACGCCGTGACGCTTTACTCCCAGCTGGCCTCCCTGAGCGTGGCGAGCGGAGACCTGAAAATGGGCCTCGAATGGACCAGGAAAGCGTTGGACACGTACGAGGCCCTGGGGTTTGCGCAAGAGCCGTTCAAGATCGCGGAACTCTACAAGAGATGCCAGGAGCTGGCGGCGGGTCTTGGCGATGCGGCGCTGGCCGCGAAGTGCAGAGGAAAGATCCTCGAACTCGGCGGCGAGGCGCTGGAGAAGGAGCTGGCCGGCCTCACTCTGCGCAAGATCCCGGCGCCCGAATAAGGATCGGGTCGAGGCAATCGCCCCGCCGTCCCATCCCGCGAGGTACAACGACTTATGGAATCCAACCGCTCGGCTTCCTCATCGGAGACGCTTCTCCCCATCTTCGGCGCGTTCTTCTTCCTCTCCGGCGGGTGCGGCCTGGCCTACGAGGTCCTCTGGACGCGCATGTTCGGCCTGGCCATCGGCAACGAGACCATCACGCTGTGCGCCGTGCTGACGGCGTTCATGGGCGGCCTGGCCCTGGGCAGCTGGCTGTCGGGGCTGTGCTGGCGGCGCGTGCGCAACCCGTTGGCCCTGTATGGCTGGCTGGAACTGGGCATCGGCCTGTTCGTTCTGATTCTGCCGGCTCTCATCCGACTTTCGAGCGTCCCGCTGTCCGCGGTCTATCGGACGCCGGGCATCGGCCCGTATTGGCAGGACGTGGCGCGCTTCTTGGTCTCCGGCGCGATCATGATCGTCCCGACGACGCTGATGGGCGCCACTCTGCCGGCGTTGATCGGCTACTTCTCGCGCTCGCGCGGCGAGGTGGGGGAGCGAACCGGCCTCCTGTACGCGATCAACACCTTTGGAGCGATGTTCGGCGCTTCGGCCACGGGCCTGCTTCTCATCCCGCGACTCGGCATGTCCCACATCGCCCGGGGCGCGGCGGCGGTGAACATCGCCATCGGCCTGGCGGCGCTGGTCCTTTCTCGCGGCCGGGCGGTTGCCGCGGCAGGCGGGGTGGACGGGATGGACGGAATGGACAAAGTGGACGCGGGCGCCATTTCGTCCACTCCATCCATCCCGTCCATTCCGTCCACTGCGTCCACCCCGTCCACTTCCCCCGCCCCGTCCCCCCAATTCTCGGCCGCCGCCGTGCGGGTGTGCGTGGCGGCCATCGCGGTGTCCGGCGCGGCGAGCATGATGTTGCAGGTGGCCTGGACCCGCCTGTTCGCCTTGATGATCGGCTCCAGCACGTATTCCTTCACGCTGGTCGTGGTCGCCTCCATTGGCTCGCTGGCGCTGGGCGCGCGCATCTTCGGACGGATGGCCGACCGTTCGGCCAATCCGGGCGCGCTGTTCGCGGGGCTGCTGGCGGTGGCGGGCTTCTCTGTGTTCGCGACGTTGTTTGTGACTAACCAGTTGCCGCCGGCGGTGTACCGCCTGCTGGGCAACACGTTGGACCACCATTATCGACAGTGGTTGAACGAATTCTGCATCGTGGCTCTGGTCCTGTTCGGCACGACGTTCTGCCTGGGCGGCACGTTCCCGGCGGTGGCGCGGATCGCCGCCAGCCGCTGGCGCTCCATCGGCGAGGCGGTCGGCGCGGTTTACGCGGTCAACACCATCGGCGCGGTCGTCGGCTCGGCCGCGGCCGGGCTGGCCCTGCTGCCGTGGCTGGAGCTGCGCGGCTGCTTCCTGTTGGGCGCGGGCGCGCTGGTCGGCCTGGGCGCGATTGTCGGCTTGGCCACGGCGCGGCGGGCCTGGGCCGGGGCCTTGATCGCGTGTGTGTTGGGCGCGGCGTTTGGGGCGGCGCTGTATGCGGCCCCGGCGTGGAGCAAGTCGTTGTTGACATCGAATCCCTTCCTGCGCTTGCGCTTCATGGACCAGAAGTTGCTGCCGGGCAAGACGGTGGCCGATATCTTTGAGGATCATGCCCGGTCCAATCGGGTCCTATACTATTACGAGGGCGCTTCGTGCACGGTGACGGTGGTCGGGTTCGGCCGGACGGACCAGATCGCCCTGAAGGTCAACGGCAAGACCGACGCCTCGAACTCCGCCAGCGACATGCCGACCCAGCTGCTCGTCGGCCACTTGGCCTGCCTGTTCCACCCGAATCCCAAGGAGGGCTGCATGATCGGCCTCGGCGGCGGCTTTAGCCTCGGCTCGATGGAGACGTACGGGCTGGAGCGCATCGACTGCGTCGAGATCTCCAAGGGGGTGGAACGGGCGGTCCGGCGCTATTTCGAACAATACAACGGCGGGGCGCTGGAGGACCCGCGGGCGCATCTGATCATCGCCGACGGGCGCAACCATCTGCTGCTGACCGACAGAACCTACGATGTCATCGTCTCCGAGCCGTCCAATCCGTGGATCGCCGGGGTCGGCAGCCTGTTCACCACCGAGTTCTTCCAATTGGCGAAAAGCCGGTTGAAGCCCGGGGGAATCCTCGGCCAGTGGATCCACACTTACAGCCTGACGATGGACGACGTCCTGCTGATCATCGGCTCGTATCGCGACGTCTTCGGCGACAACATACTGGTCTGGCAATGCACGCCGGGCGACTATATCCTGCTAGGGTCGAACGAGCCGCTGCGGTTGGGCTGGAATCAACTGCTGAGGCGCCTGGCGGACCCGAAGATCGCCGCCAGCCTGGGCCGGCAGGGGCTCGACAATCCGCGGGCGCTGCTGTCCGGCTACGTCGGTCCGGGGGCAGCCTTCGCCGCCGATGTGGAGGGTCATCCGCGCAACACCGACGATTACCCGCGCCTGGAGTTTTCCGCGCCCATTTCCCTGAACAAACGCGAGGAGCAGGTCTCGTTCACCAACCTGACGAAGTATTGGAGCCCGCCGCGGCTGCTGTTCGCCGGTTCGCCCATCCCCGACGACATTGCGGCGTGGATGGACGGCCAGGTGTCGCGCAAGCAGCGCTTCTCCCAGGCCTTGGAGTGGATACTCGCCGGGGAAACCGGCAAGGGCATTCCGCTCCTACTGGCAACCCTTCAGGAAAATCCTTACGATTACTCGATCCTGTCGGCCGCGCTGGAGGCGCTCAACGAGCTGGCGGTCACCGTTGCGCGCGGCGGCGAGCCCGACGCCGCCATCGCCCTGCTGCAAAAGGCCGCCGAGCTGATCGCCCTGAATCCCAAGGCGATGAAGATCGGAACGATGTTGGCGCAGGTCCAGGAGAACTTGGCCTGGGCCTACGTGCAGAAGAACAACCCGGCGGCGGCGATGGAGCAGTTCGAGAAGCTGTTCTCGCGGGGCGATGGGACGTTCTTGGCCCGCCAGGCGGCCATCCGCGCCTATGTGCGCGAAGGACGCAGCGCCCGCGCCCTGGAGATCGGATTGAGCGCGGCGCCGCAGACGACGCCGGACGAGCTGATGACGCTGCGAGGGCTGGCCGCCTATGCGGCGATCCTGCTGGGCTCCCCGGCGGCCATCGAGCCGGGGCTCCAGAACGTGCCGGAAGGAGACGGGGGATCGACCGAAATCTGGGCGGCGGCGCAGAGTCTGGTCAAGGCCGCCGACACAGGCCAGGCGCCGCCGACGGAAGCGGCCGCTTCGGCGAAAGCGGCGGTGGAAAAGGACCCGCACCGAGTCGCGATCCTGGCCGAAGCCTGTCGCCTGGCGAACGACCCGGTCAACGCCAAGGCGCTGTTTGAGGCGGTCCTGACGAGCGACCCCGCCAATTCGGCGGCGCTGCTGGGCCTGGCCGAAATGGCGTTGGAGGCGACTCCGCCGGACCCGGCCTTGGCCAAACGGAACGTCGAACGGTCCGGCGTCATGAAAAGCGACTCGCCGCGCGCGCCGCTGCTGCTGGCCCGCGCCGCCGCGTTGGCCGGCGACCGGGGCGAAGCGCGCCGCCAGGCGGACGAAGCCCAGAAGCGCCTGGACGCGCTCCCCAAGGCCATCGCCGAGAAGTCGCTGTGCGCGCCGGCCCTGCAAGCCCTGCGCGCGCAGATCGGGCAGGGGCAATGATAGAAGACAAGGGGTAGTTGGGGAGAGCCGCCTACTGCTTCACGCGGAAGATGTCCCCGTCGCTGGGCGTTCCGTTCGTCGGGTCGTAGCTCTTCCGAATCAGCGCCTCTCCCGGCATCGGCTGTTTCGGATTGTAATCCTTGGCGGGATCGATGTCGTAATCGAAGTCCGGCCCCTCGCTGTAGAGAATCCAACCCAGCGCCTCGGGGTCCGTGTAATAGGCTCCTACGGCGCCGGGGAGATCAGCATACGGGTCGGGGATGTAGCTGGACAGATAGGCGACCGGCGTAGTCAGCGTCATCATCTGACGATTGCGCGGAAACGCGCGGAAGGTCAGCGCCTGGAAAGCGTGCGAATCCGCCGGGGCGAATGCATTGACCCCCATCGTCCCCGTCGCCCAAGCGGGAGAGCAGTTGTTGTCGATGTAGTAGATCTCCAACGCGCTTGCCACCAAACGCTGATCCGACTTCACGCGCGAAACCAGAGGGCGGCCTTGAGCCACGACTTCGATCTTGCTTGGCTTTATTGCGATGGCTACGACCGCCGCAATGCCGAGAATCGTCGCGACCATCGGCCATATGGACGGCGCGCGTTGCTCTGCGGCAAAGGCCTCCGCCTCTTTCGACTCATCGGACGGCGCCTTCGGTTCCGAACTCGTCTCTCCCATCGGCTGCCCTTCCATCTCAGCGTCGCCTCTTCCTTCTCAAGCCTTCTGGCACACGGCCACCAATTGCTTCCCAAACCAACGCAGCCGGGGGATGTAGCGGCAGAAGCCGAGAATCTCCATCAGTCGCTCATATCCCGACCGGTAGTCGTGCCCCAATAGGCACGAGAGAAACTTGAGCGGCAGAATCGGGATATAGGAATAATCGTAGGATTCAAGCCTCAGCACCCGAAATCGGTCGACCAGCAGCGCCAAACGGCTCGGGTTGGAGGAGAACACGCGAAAGCGCACGCCTTCGAGGCGCACCCGATTGCCCAGGAGCGTGGTGGGCAGATTGAAGGGCGACCACATGTTGCCGTTGGTGAGGATCGCCATGCCGTCCGGCGCGAGGACCCGGTGAATCTCATCGACCATGCGGCGCTGGCCGTCGGGCGGCAGATGGCCCATGGCGCCGAACATCGACATGACCCCGTCGAATGAAGCGTCGGGAAACGGAAGCGCCGTCATGTCGCCCCGCAGGAACGTCGCTCGCGGATGACGCCGGCGCGCCTCGTCGAGCATCCGCGCGTTCAGGTCCAGCCCGACATAGGATTCCGGGGAGAAGCGATCGAGCCAGCGTCCGTTGCCGCAAGCCAAGTCCAGCACTCGCCGGTCGTCCATGGTCTGGCGCGCCAACTGCGTCAGCCGCGCTTCCGAGAGCATGGCGCGTTCGAATACCTCGTCGTAGCGGCGAGCGACGCGGGAATACAGTTTCTCGGACTGGACGGTTTCGCGATACATGGCGCTAATTCATCCTGTAAGGCGCCGCTTCGGCGGCAGTAGGCGCTTTCCCCCGGGCCAGGTCGTAGATGTAGAAATGCGCGACCTGCCCATATCGCGCCACGCCATAGAATAACACGCTGGAGACGAGAAACGCCGCAAACGCCCGGCGGGCGGTCGCGGGTTCAGGCTTTGCGATAAACAGCCGCCAGAAGTGCGCCGGGACGAGCATGACGGCAAACATCAGGCAAAGCATGAATGGATAGAAGCCCTCAAGGTTGACGCCCGGGATGAGCAGCAGGCCCAAGGGGTTCAGCAGCCACGAGAACGCTGAGACGAGGGCCCACAGGATCAAGAAGGCCAGTGTGACCATCGCGCGGGCTAACCCATCCATCCTCTTGTGGGCCAACGCAACTGCGAGGTTTGCCATCAAGAAGCAGCAGACGAAATCAAACAGCAAGCACACCGCCGTGACTTCGTAGTCCCCGTCGGAGACAACCGTTGTGGGGGATCCCGGCGCTACGGGCACGCCCCTGATGCTCCATTCAACCATCGCGCTGATGACATAGATGCCGAACGTCGTTTCCAGCCAAAGCAGGACGAGAGTGGCAATCCAGAACACCCGCCCTGCCCTGCGCCCCCGGCAGAGCATCTCCTCTTCGGTCCAATCGCCCCCATCAAAGACATAAAGCGCCGCCAGCAGCATTGGGATGCCAACGACGCTGGCCAACAGGAGCCAATACCACCACAGAAAGTGCGTTTTCCTCGGAGTGAAGCAGCAGGTTCCCATGGGTGGAACTCAGAACCGGATTGGGATTTCACGGCCGCCGCCGAACCGGCTCCTCATTTGCGAGGGGCGACGGTGGCGGATTGCTCTTCCGGGGTCAGCAGATAACACTGTGTGATCGCGAGGATGGTATCGTCGTCGAATCTTCGTTCGAATTCGCTCCAAATCACGTTTTCCCGTTGCCCTGCCGACTTTCCCTCAAAGTCTCGTGTGACAATCCAGATATGGAGCCAGCGGCCCGGCTGCTCCGCATACACGGTGGCATCCGCCAGGTTGAGATCGCGAACCATGTCCTTTAGGGCCTGTCTAACTTGCTTTATCGTCATCATCGCTGTCGTTCCTTTCGCTACCCTATATTGCCCCATGCCCGGATGTCGTCGCGAAGCGCCTTGACAGCTGCCAGAAACTGGACGGCTTCACGTTTGCCTCCGCACGACTTCGAGTAGCGGATGTTCGGCGACCATGCGGTGGCCATCTGGAATGCACGTTTTACCCGTTCATTGTCCCTGAAGTGAACGTCATAGCCGGTCATCCTGCAAATCGCCTCAAGATTGTGCCCTTGCCCGCTGGCAAGGGCCTGCGCCAACCTCGTGTCCGGCAAGTCCTGCAGGTATTGCACCTTGTTGCGCGCGCAGACCGCCCACTTGAGATAGCATTCCACGAGGTATCCCGCCAAATAGATCGCCCCCGAAGGATGGCTGTCCTCGAGAAACACTGCTTCTTCATATCGGGCCTCGCCGGCCTCCTTGTAGACGGCAGCTTTGGTGGTCTTCGTGTCTGGAACCCTGATGGCCATTGGCGGGCTCGCGTCTCCAACTCGGGTTAGCGGTCTTGATTATCCACCTCGCCGCCGGCCTCGCAAGGGATTTCGCAGTCTTGTCGCGTTCCATTCCAACAGGGTCGAGTTGGCGCCGGTCGGAAGACCGGGGACTGGCGAGCTTCTCCGGCCGAATTTCATTCTTGCTGCTTGATTGCCGAAAACCCTTTCCCTAAAGTGCGTTTATACCATCGGGCCAAGAGATCAACCCTGGAGAGAAAGCAATGACCGCGAGTAAACCGGCCGAGACCCTGTTTCACGTCGTGGATCTGGGAATGGGCAACACCATCTTTGTGACGGCGCCGTCGGGCGAGGTCCTGCTGATCGACGCGGGATCGTCGCGCATGGCGGAGCGGCTCCTGGCGTTCGTCGAGCAGCGCGGCATTCGCCAGATCGACTATCTGCTGATCAGCCACTTTGAGAACGACCACATGGGCGCGGCGGCGCGGCTCGCCGAGAAGGTCCCGGTTCGCCATTTTGTCGATCACGGCGAGTGCGTGACCTACGCCAAGGACGATGCGTGGTGGAGACAACGCCGCGGACTCTGGTTCCGCGAGGGCATGAGCCGACAGTTCGACCAAAGCTGGGAGGCCTACCGCGCGGCCCGCGACCAGGCGCGCCACATCGTTGTTCAGCCCGGCGACCGCGTGCCGATTCAGGGACTGGACGTCGTGGTGGTCAGCAGCGGCGGGAGGATCATCGCCGAGCCTCTGGACGAGGCCAAGGGCGCCAAGGCGTTCTGTGACCGCTTCGAACGCCGGGCCGACGACGACTCCGAAGACGCCCAATCGGTCGGCGTGATCGTCCGCTATGGCCGGTTCCGCTTCGCCTGTCTCGGCGACCTGGGCTGGAACCTCGCCAATTCGCTGTTCTGCCCGAGGAACCTGATCGGGACGGTCGACGCTTACCTGGTCACGCATCACGGGTTCAGCATGTCCCGGGAGCACGGCGATTACTTCCATGGCCTCTCCTCCTGTCCCCCAGCGGAGACGCACGGACTGAGCCCCCGAGCGGCGATCCTGACCCTGGGGTCGAACGGCCACAAACACGGCACACCTGACGCCATGAAGGCGGTGCACGGCGTCCCGGGCCTCGACCTGTGGCAGATTGAATACGTGCGCGAGGGCGGCGAGGCCGGCTATAATGGCCCCGAGCCGTATATCGCCAACCTGGGCGAGAGAAGCGACAC
>JAPLSS010001005.1 GCA_026398515.1 Candidatus Sumerlaeota bacterium
GTGAATGAACTGGCCCCACTTCTCCAGGTAGCGCGGGTCCCAGAAGACGGGATAGGTGGCCGTTTCCGGCGCCTTGACGAACGCGGCGCCCTGATCGAACACCCATTGCGGAGTGGCCGGATCGCACGGCGTACCCCGCCACCATCGACCCGCCGTCGACACTTCGAGCCAGCACTTCTTCCCGTTCCGCGCCCAGAGGTCCAGATGTTCTTCGATGATGTCCCAGCGGCATTCGCCCTCGGCGGGCTCCAGCTGCGTCCAGCAATAGGAGAGCTGCGTGCCCGTGACGTACGGATGTTCCGCCCAGGCCTGAATCACCTCCGGGGGATGCCTCATCTCTCCCGTCACCGCTTTCACGTGCGCGAAGATCCCTTTGCCAAACGGCCGGGGCTGCAACTTCGGATACTTCTTGAGCGCCGCCTCGAACCCGGACGCCCCGGGTCCGGACGAGGCGGCGTGGGTTCCCCGCGCCAAGCCGGCCGCGAGCGCCAATGCGCCGCCGCGTTGGAGAAAACTCCGGCGGGTGATTGTTGCGTCGGTTATCATCATGGAGAACCCCCTTCCGGCCTTTCCAATCACGTCTATTGATCTCTCCCAGAGAATGGAACGCCCGGAGCTGACCGGGCTCTTTTATCAAAAGCGCCCGCCGTGCATGGAGTCCCGCCTTCAGGCGGAGTTCTCCGAATCGGGGCGCGTGTTCCATCAGGCCATTCCGGCTGAAGGAGGGACTCCATCCACGGCGGGAACGGAGCGTCACATGGTTCGCAGTTCTCCTGTCCGCGGCGGCGCCACGCTCTCGCGCACGATCAACTCGCCCTCCAAGTGCACGGGATGGTTCGTCTCCGTTTCGGGCAGCCCACGGATCAGGCGATGCACCCGGCGCGCCGCCTGGTAGCCCAACTCGCGGTTGGGAATGCGCACGACCGTCAGCGGCGGACACAGAAACGCGGTCTCCGGGAAATCGTCGAACGATAGAAGCGACATCTGGTCGGGGACGCGCAGCCCCCAGCGGTACAGAGCATGCAGCGCGCCGACGGCGAGGTTGTGGCTCATGACCAGCAGGGCCGTGATGTCCGAACTGCGCCGGAGCAGATCGCTCACGCTGTCCCGGGCGAATTCCAGCCCAAAATGCTCGTCGTCGCTCACGCGCGCCAGCGTTTCGTCCATGGGAATCCCCGCCTCGCGCAGCGCCCGGCGATAGCCTTCCAGGCGCTGTTGCCCCGTTTGAACGTGCAGCGGCGTGGCGAGGGCCGCGATGCGACGATGACCCACGGTCAGCAGGTAGCGAGTCGCGTCGTAGCCCGCCTTTTCATTGTCGATAGTCAGAAGTTTGTGAGGATGCCGGCCGTCGTCCAGGAGGAGACAGCAATAGGGGAAATCCTGCTCATCGAGCGAGGCGAGAAAACGGCTGCGCGTCGAGGAGCTGAGGGCGACGACGCCGTCGATCTGGCGCCGGGCGAATTCGCGCACCAGGTCGCGTCGGTTCAACTCGTCGACGTGGGCGATGTGGAGATTCATCTCCAAGTTTTCCTCGTGCGCGTATTGCGCCACGCCGCCCACGACCGTGGCCAGGTAGGGATACAA
>JAPLSS010000194.1 GCA_026398515.1 Candidatus Sumerlaeota bacterium
TCCACGCCGAGAACGCGAAGCGCATCGCGTCGTAGGTGTGGACATCGAGCCGCGTGGCCAGATACACAATGGCCGCGCCGATGCCGACGACCCACGGCATCGCGCGCAGCGCCGGGGGCGTTGGGGGCGAAACGCGGAGAGAGGATGGAGAATCGCTGGGCATCGTGGAAAAGGATCAGGAACGAAATTCACCACAAAGGCGCGAAGGCGCAAAACAGCCGAGGCGAACGCGTCTCTTTGTGCCTTCGTGCCTTTGTGGTGAATTCCAATGGCCCGGTTCCGGACGGTTCGGACTACAGGCTCAACGGATCTTCCGCCGCCTCGCGCAGCGCCAGGTTGACCTTGTTGAGGAGATCCTGAAACTCAAACGGTTTGACGATGTAGTAGTCCGTTCCCGAGGAGAGCGCTTCCTTGATTTTCGCGCGTTCGGAAACGCCGGTCACCATGATCACGGGGATGCGGCAGGTCTTGGGATCGGCTTTGACCTTGGCCAGCACTTCGAAGCCCGTCATGCCCGGCATCATTACGTCCAACACGATGAGGTCCGGCGCGAGCTGCTGGATTTTCTCCAGGGCGTCGGGGCCGTTGGAGGCCGTGTCCACGTCGTAGCCCTCGCTCATCAACGCGGTTTTGATGACGAGCAACACGTCGTTTTCGTCGTCGACGGCAAGAATCCGTTTGGCCACGTCGTGTTCCTCCCCGCGCGCAGAGGCGTGTGGCCGAAGGTTTTCCGCGACCCGGACAGTCTTGTCAAGGGTTATGAGGTCTGGCGAGCAACGCCCGACTCCTTGGGGATTGGTTGCGACTCGTCAGAACGAAATCAGAGATCGGACCCGTTGGACCGTCCGAAAATCAAGACGGATCGCCGCCCGGTCTTGGGCGAAGAATTGGTAAAAACAGCGGCCGGCGCGATCATTTCGCCGGCCTCGCGCGCAGCATTGAAAAACAAAGACTTAAAATCCATTCATCGCCTCAAGAAAACCGCCTCCGCGCTTGACACGCGCCCTGGGGCTGAGGTAAAGTCTACTGTTCTGAGAGCGGGCCGAAAACGATGCCTTCAGCCGGCGGCCCGGTTCTCATCCGTAACGCGTAAAGCGAGCCTTCGCAACCGCGTCCGATTCCCGATCTGACTGGAAGGAGTCCCATCTCGTGCCCGCAGGTTCTGATTCCTCCGCGAAGAAGTCGCCCAAGGCGTACACCGCTGAATCCATTCAAGTTCTTGAGGGCCGGGAGGCCGTCCGCAAGCGCCCGGCGATGTACATCAGCAACACCGACGCGCTGGGCCTTCATCATTTGGTCTTCGAGGTCGTTGACAACTCGATTGACGAATCGCTGGCCGGATATTGCGATCACATCAGCGTGACCCTGCACTTCGACAACTCGGTCACGGTGGTCGACAACGGCCGCGGCATCCCGGTCGAAGCCCACCCGACGCAGAAGGGCAAATCGAGCCTCGAGGTCGTTCACACTATCCTGCACAGCGGCGGGAAGTTCGAGAAGGACGTCTACAAGTATTCCGGCGGCCTGCACGGCGTCGGCGTCTCGGTGGTCACCTTCCTCAGCGAGTGGCTGGAAGTCGAAGTGCGCCGCGACGGACAGGTTTGGCACCAGCGCTACGAGAGGGGCGTGGCCGTGACGCCGGTCACCCAGATCGGCGAGGCCAAGCGCTCCGGCACCACCACGCGCTTCCGGCCCGACCCGCAGATTTTCACCACCGCCATCGACTACTCGTTCGAGACGCTGTCGCAGCGCTTGCGCGAGTTGGCGTTCCTGAACGCCGGGGTGCGCATCGACATTATCGACGAGCGCTCCGGCAAGCGCCATTCGTTCAAGTTCGAGGGCGGCATCGTCGAATTCGTCCGCCACATCAACGCCAACCGGGAAGTGGTGAACGCCCGCCCGATCTTCATCGAACGCAGCAGGATATACGAGCGCGGGGGAGGGGGCGAAGAGGAACTGCAACTGCAATTGGCCGTCCAGTACAACGACACCTACGACGAGAACCTGCTGAGCTTCGCCAACAACATCCGCACGCGCGACGGCGGCACCCACGTCTCGGGCTTCCGCCGCGCCCTGACCCGCGCCGTCAACGACTACGCGAAGAAGAACGACATGCTGAAGAAGCTGTCCGCCGGCCTGTCGGGCGAGGACATGCGCGAGGGGCTGACCGCCATCTTGAGCCTGAAGATCAAGGACCCGCAGTTCGAGGGCCAGAACAAGGGCAAGTTGCTCAACGCCGAGATCGAAGGCCACATTATGGGCCTGATCTACGACGCGTTGATCGAGCACTTCGAAGAGCACCCCAAGGACGCCAAGGCCATCGCCCAGAAGGTGATCCTGGCCGCCGAGGCGCGCATCGCCGCCCGCAAGGCGCGCGAAATCGTGCGCAAGAGCGCCATGGAAGTCACCTCGCTGCCGGGCAAACTGGCCGACTGCTCGGAGAAGGACCCGGAGGTCACCGAGCTCTACCTCGTCGAGGGCCAGTCGGCCGGCGGCTCGGCCATCCAGGGGCGCGACCGGCATTTCCAGGCGATCCTGCCGCTGAAGGGCAAGATCCTCAACGTCGAGAAGGCGCGGATCGACAAGGTCCTGTCGAACGAGGAAATCCGCCACATGATCACCGCCCTGGGCGCGGGCATCGGCGAGCATTTCGACATCGCCAAACTGCGCTATGGGAAAATCATCCTGATGACCGACGCCGACGTCGACGGCGCGCATATCCGCACCCTGCTGCTGACTTTCTTCTTCCGCCGCTTCCGCGACCTGGTGGATCAGGGCCGCATCTACATCGCCCAACCGCCGCTCTATCGCATCCACAAGGGCAAGACCGACCGCTACCTCGACACCGACGAGCAGAAGAACCGCATGCTCATGGAATTGGGCCTGGAAGGGACGATCATCTTCGTGCGTTCCGAGGTGAAGGCCAAGGGGCGCAGCCAGGAGCAGAAGATCGAGGAGACCGAACTGACCCGGCAGCAGCTGCGTTCGCTCGCCGACGCGGTCGAGGAGTTGGAGAGCCTGGGGCGCATTCTCGAGCGCAAGGGTCTGGCCCTGGAGGAGTTCCTCGAGAAGCGAGAGGGCGGGAAACGCGGCTTCCCCCGCTTCATGGTGAACCTGCCCAGCGGCGAGCGCCGGTTCGCCTATACCGAGAGGGACTTGGGCAACCTGATCAAGGAACTCGACGCCGCCAGCAACGGACATGGCAACGGGCACGGCGACGGCCAGGGGAACGGGCAGGGCGCCGGCAACGGAAAAAAGAAAGAGTCCGAGGCCGAGCAACCGGATTTCCTGGAAGAGGGCGCCGAGGCTGAAGAGGAGGAGCCGGCGGTCAAGCACGACATCGTCGACCTGGCCGAGTCGGAGCGAATCGGGGAGTTGGTCGATACGATCGAACGGTTCAACATCAGCCTGTCGCTGTACCATCCGAAACCCCGCTACTTCGGCAACGGCAACAATGGGTTCCCGAAATTCCGCGTGGTGAACGAGAAGTCGGAAGTGGAATCCTGGTCGCTCCTCGAGGCGATGGAGGCGATGAAGAGCCTGGGCAGCCGCGGCATGACGATCCAGCGCTACAAAGGCTTGGGCGAGATGAACCCCGAGCAGCTGTGGGAGACGACGATGAATCCGGCGACGCGCCGGCTGCTGCGGGTGACGACCGAGGACGCCGAAGAAGCGGACCTGATGTTCGCGCGCCTGATGGGCGACAACGTCGACACGCGCCGGGCGTTCATCCAGCGCCACGCGCCCGAGGTGCAAAATTTGGATGTGTAGAGGAGGGAATGCCATGGGCCTAATGATTCCCGACGAAATGCTGCGCGCTACTCATATTACCGAGGCAGAACTTCGGCGGGAGACGGCGGCGCTTCTGTTTAGCCAATGGAAGTGGTCCATCGGGCGCGCATGCGAGTTCTCAGGCATGGATCGGCTGCATTTCCAACGCTTCCTCGCCAGCCGGGGCATTCCCGTCCACTATACCCCGGAGGGTCTTGAGGAGGATCTGCGCGCCATGGAAAAACTGCATCGCTCATGATTGTTGTCTCGGACACCTCCCCATTGACCAGTCTTTGGGCGATCGGCCGCGTGGAGCTGCTGGAGACGCTGTTCAATCGAGTGTTCGCTCCCGAGGCGGTGCGGCGTGAGCTTGCCGCCGTCAGAGGGCAGGCTGAGGTGTTTGCGGCGATGCCTTGGTTCAAGTTCAGCCCGGCTCCCGAGTTGGAATCGTTGGAGTTCGAGGAGTTCAAGCTGGGCCTCGGAGAAGTCGAGGCAATTTCGCTGGCCGTCAAACTGAAAGCGGACTATCTGTTGATTGATGAGGAACTGGGACGCAGCGTCGCGCGGCGTTTCGGGCTCACAACGGTGGGCGCGATTGGCATCCTGCTGGAGTCAAAGCGGGTCGGACTGATCTCTCGGGTCCGCCCGGAACTGGATGCGCTCCGCGCGAAAGCCGGTTTCTGGATCGCCCGTCCTGTCTATGATCGGGCGCTCCAGCTGGCGGGAGAATAAGGGAGAATCGAGCTCAGGCGGCAAGCGCCGCCGCGCGAGGAGACAAAGAGTCCCATGAGTTTCGTTATTTCGGACGACATTCTCCGCGCCGCGCGGATGACCCCCGAAGAACTGCGGCGCGAGCTGGCGGCGTACCTGTTCAAGTACAAGAAGGTAAGCCTGGAGTGGGCCGCGAAGTTGTCGGAAATGGACCCTTTGAGTTTTCAGCACCTCCTGGCCAGCCGTCGAATCCCATGCCGCTATGACGTCGAGGGGCTCGCGGAGAACCTCCGCGCCCTGTCAAAACTCCATGACGAGCAGGCGGCGCACGAGAAGCCGGATGCTCCCGCGGCGTAGATTCCCTGGGACTCCAAAGCGCGTCGCGCACTCTGCTTGATTCGTAGATATCGTGCGGGAGGCGCCCGCTCGCAAATCATCCTTGCGTTTTTCCCTCTATTCGTGTCTATTCGTGTCCATTCGTGGTTGTTTTCGGGGTTGACGGCGTTGAGCCACGAATGAACACGAATAGACACGAATCGGGAAGCGGCAGCCGATTACGGGAGCGTGCGCCATGAGGACGATTGGCGGCATCTCTTGTGGCGGTGGCTTTAGCACGGGAGAACGGAAGCCCTTGGCGGGGCGGTTCCTGGGGGCGCGGGTGGCCTCACCCGCTTCATTCATAGATGATTCCTTTGATGAAGCGGGTGAGGCCACCCGCGCTCCCGGCAACTGCTCTCACAGATTTCAACGATTCTCGCTCCTCGTTCTCGCGCTGTTGCTTGGCGCCGGGGCGGGGCGCGGGGCCCACGCCCTGCCGAACACGCCGAATTCTCTCGTGCCGCAGACCAACGGACCGGTCTACGCGCTCCTGCAGGTGGGGCACAAGATCTACGTCGGCGGCAAGTTCACCACCATCGGCGGCGTGGCGCGCAACGGTCTGGCCGCCTTCAACGACGCCTCCGGCGCCGTCGATCCCTACTGGGACCCCAACATCCAGCGCGGGACCGCCAAGGGAACGGTCTACGCCCTGGCGGCCGACGCCCAGCGCCTTTACGTCGGAGGCGATTTCGACACGGCGAACGGCGCGACGGCGCGAAACAGCCTTGCCGCGTTTCCGTTCTCCAACGGCGCCAGGGTGGCGACGGTGGATGCGAAGTGGGATCCGAGGTTCTCAACGAGATCAGACGGAACAGGATCGCCACGGATTCGCTCGGTGTCAGTTTCCGGAGCATTTGCCTATATTGCGGGAACCTTTGGATATGCAAACGGGGCCGCAATAACGCGTGGCCGCTTGGCGGCTGTGGAACCGGCAGACGGAGCGAATATCGGCGCGGTCGATCCGGCCTGGCAACCGGTCTCCTCCGAACTATTAGGAAACGACTGCAGGGCTCTGGCCTCGAATCCGGCCCGAGTTTTCGCAGCGGGAACGACAATCTGGACTCCAGACAACTATCCGGTTCTCTATGCGACTGTTGGTGCAAATGGGGTCAATAGCGGAAACCCCGTCACTTCGCTGGCTGAGTATCTTAGCTATTCCCGTTTCTTTGCGTTGGTTCTGGATGCCGGGCATCTATACACTGGACCTCTTGCGGCCTTCGGTCTGGACGATGGCGTCCCGACCGGGCCGCCAGACCCTTCATGGCATCCCACGATCGACGGTGGTGGTTGGCCCAATGCCTTGGCCATCGTCGGCAGCCAGCTCATCGTCGGCGGGCAGTTCTCCACGGTGAACGGCACGGTCGCGCGCAACAACCTGGCCGCCTTTGAACTGGCCAACGGGGTCAACACCGGCGCTGTCGATCCCTTTTGGAATCCCGACATCGGCCCGGCGTTGGATTCCAACACCCAGGTCTACGCCGTGGCGCCGTCCAACCACGGCGTGATCGTCGGGGGCGCCTTCACCACCGTCGGCGGCCAGCCCCGCGCCTACCTCGCCGGCTTCGACGCCATGTGGCATCGCTCCGCCGCCGAGCATTGGGACGAATACGACGCGCCGGAGACGGGGAATTAAGGCAAGATAATATGGGCAGGATAATGAACCGTCCCGCCCCGCCGTTCATCATTCTGCTCTTCTTTCCCCACCGTATTTCGTTAGTACGCCATTTCGTGTTCGTGATGCTTGCGAAGGCCGTGGCCGTCGTCCTCAGCCGGGCTTCAGCCGGCTCACCTTTGCACCCGGCTTCAGCCGGGGTGACCCAGAGCCAGAACGATCCAAAGCGCGCTTCAGCGCGGCTTCTCGAAGAGGCTTCAGCATTGTTTGCACGCCGCCGGAATGGGGTCCTGAACCAGTCTTGTCCGGGATCAGGCGGAAAAACAGCCGAGAAATAGGTGATGGCTGAAGCCTAGTAAAGAAGCCGCGCTTAAGCGCGCTTAAAACCAGAGTTGTGCTCCAATCACCCCGGCTAAAGCCGGGTGCAAAGAGGAGCCGGCTGAAGCCCGGCTAACGAGGAAGGCAGGTTTTCTAGAGCAGCTCCGATATTTCAGCGCGATTGCGAGAACGTGCATTCAGAAGTCCCATTGAAGCCGGCCGCGGAGGCGTGTAGGGTATCCAAACGAGGGCAAAGCCATGAAATGCATTCATTGCCAGGGCGAGATGAAACGGGGCGCGGCGCCGTTCCACGTCGACCGCAAAGGCTGCCATCTGATGTTGGATGCCGTGCCGGCGTGGATTTGCGGGCAATGCGGCGAAGCGTACTTCAAGGAACGCGAAGTCGATGCCATCCAGGATCTCGTGGAATCGCTGGAGCAGAAGTCGCGGGCCCTGGCTCTGGCCGAATGAAGGTCATCCGCCGTCCTCGTAGCGCTGGCTATCCAGCCGGCAAACGCGACCATCTTCAGGCGTCGCCGCGGGTCGAGGAGATTGGGGCAGAATAATAGGGGCAGAATGATGAACCACCCCGCCGTCCATCCTCTTGCCCCCATTATCTTGCCCCTATTATCCTGACTTCATGATTCTGCCCCCCATCATTCTGCCCTGTTTTCCCAATCGACCTCCCCTTCCCACACAATCCTCGCCTTGCCCCACAATGCCGCTTGCCTCACGCCCGGATTCGCCTGAAAATACACCGTGACTTGCGGCATCGCGCCATGCGTCGTGCGAACCCGAAAAACACGTTAAAAGGAGACCTCGGCCCCTTCGAGCCGACCGCCCCATGCAGGAACTGAATCGAGAGCGAATCATTCCCCAGCCCATCGAAGAGGAAATGCGCACGTCGTTCCTCGACTATGCGATGAGCGTCATCGTCAGCCGCGCCCTGCCCGACGTGCGCGACGGCATGAAGCCGGTCCACCGCCGGATCATTTACGCCATGCTGCGCGAGGGCCTGGTCTCCAACAAGCCCCACTCCAAGTGCGCCGGCGTCGTCGGCGAAGTCCTCAAGAAATACCACCCGCACGGCGACATGGCGGTTTACGACACGCTGGTGCGCATGGCCCAGGATTGGAACCTGCGCTATCCGCTGATCGACGGCCAGGGAACTTCGGTTCGATCGACGGCCACCCGGCGGCGGCGTATCGATACACCGAGGCGCGCCTCTCCTCGATCGCCGAACTCCTGCTCGACGACATCGACAAGAACACGGTCGATTTTTCGCCCAACTTCGACGGCAAGGTCATGGAGCCCGACGTCCTGCCGAGCGCGTTCCCCAACCTGCTCGTCAACGGCTCGGCGGGCATCGCCGTCGGCATGGCGACCAACATCCCGCCGCACAATCTGAGCGAAGTGATCGACGCCCTGTGTTTTCTGATCAAACACCCCGACGCCACCGTGCCGCAGTTGATGAAATACATCCCGGCCCCCGACTTCCCCACCGGCGGCTACATCCACGGACGCCAGGGCGCCGCCGACCTGTATCGCGCGGGCCGCGGCAAGATCATCGTGCTGGCGCGCATGCGGACCGAGCAACTGAAGGGCGGGCGCGAGGCGATCGTCGTCACCGAAATCCCCTACATGGTCAACAAGACGCGCCTGATGGAGGAAATCGCCAGCCAGGTCCGCGACAAGAAGATCAACGGCATCGGCGACCTGCGCGACGAGTCGGATCGCGACGGGCTGCGCATCGTGATGGAGTTGAAGAAGGGCGAGCTGGCGCAGGTCGTCATCAATCAACTGTATAAACACACGCAATTGCAGACCACGTTCGGCGCGATCATGCTGGCGCTGGTCAACGGACGCCCGCGCTACCTGACGCTCGACCGCATGCTGCGCTATTACCTCGAGCACCGCCAGGTGGTGGTGCGCCGGCGCACGGAGTTCGACCTCGACAAGGCCGAGCGGCGCCTGCACATCGTCGAAGGCCTGCGCATCGCCGTCGATCACATCGACGAGGTCATCCGCATCATCCGCGGGAGCGCCGACACCGAACAGGCGCGCACGAAGTTGATGGAGGTCTTCGAACTGAGCGAGATCCAGGCCAACGCCATTCTCGACATGCCGCTGCGGCGCCTGACCAGTCTGGAGCGCGACAAACTCGAACAGGAATACAACGAACTGGTCCAGACGATCAAGGAGCTAAAGGAAATCCTGGGCAGCGAGGAGCGGATCCTGCAGATCGTCCACGACGAATTGGTGGAGGTGAAGAAGAAGCACGGCGACGCCCGGCGCAGCGAGATCCTCGAGTCCACCGCCGACCTGTCGATCGAGGACCTGATCGCCGACGAGCGCATGGTCATCACCATCACCCACGCCGGCTACATCAAGCGCACGGCCGCCGACCTTTACCGCCGCCAGCGCCGCGGGGGCCAAGGCTCGTCCGGCGCCACGACCAAGGAAGAGGACTGGATCGAGACCCTGTTCATCGGCACGAACCACGACTACATCCTCTTCTTCACCAACAAGGGCAAGGCCTACTGGCTCAAGGTCTACACGCTGCCCGAAGGCGGACGGGCGGCGAAGGGGCGGCCGATCGTCAACCTGCTGGAGTTGGAGCAGGGCGAAGTCATCAAGGCCATGATCCCCGTGTCACAATTCGATGAAGACCACTACATCGTGATGTCCACCAAGCACGGCCAGATCGTCAAGAACCGCTTGTCCGAATACGACAACCCCCGCAAGGTCGGCATCAAGGCGGTCAAGGTGGCCGACGACGACGAACTGGTGTGCGTGAAACTGACCAACGGCCACAACGAAATCCTCATCGCCACCAAGTGCGGCATGGCCATCCGCTTCCCCGAGGACAAGGTGCGGCCCATGGGGCGCTTCACCGGCGGGGTGCGCGGCGTGACCCTCTCGCCCGGCGACGAGGTCATCGGCATGATCGCCGCCACCGCTGAGTCGTCGGTCCT
>JAPLSS010000773.1 GCA_026398515.1 Candidatus Sumerlaeota bacterium
GTTCATGAAGTCCGGAATGCGTTTCAGCGCGATGAGCCGCGCGATCATGATCACCATCTTTCGCCCGGAGGCGCGGCGCAGAATCCAGCTCTCGAGTTTTTCGTCCTGCCCCCACATCGGCGCGTCGTCCATTCCGTCTTCCACCAGGTTGATCGGCTTGACATGCGCCGTCAGCCCCATGCCGATGTATTTGTAGGCGTCGTCGACCACGTTTTGCGCGTGACCGACCAGCGGAAGGGCGGCCATGGCCTTGCGCTCCAGGCGTTTATGAATGGCCGGGCAGGTTTTGCGTCGCGTCGAATAGGCGCTGTGCAATTGGATGATCAGGGGAATGCCCGCCTGGGCGGCGGCGATTCGCACCGCGGGCGCGAACTGCGGTTCGTCCAGGTGCGCGAGGTCGACCTTCTCCTGCTCGAGAATCCGCCGCAACGCCTTGATATTCGAGAACACGTTCCAATCCCACGACGGCAGCCATAGCATCATCTCATGATGCCGGTAGCTAAGGCCCGGCGCGTTGAGCAGTCGCGGCGAGATATGGCCCTTCTTGCCAAAGAGGAGCACCGTCGTGCGGACCCGGCTCGGGTCCAGGCGCAGCAGCGTCTGGTTCATCACCTTGGCCGGCCCGCCGACCGAAGCGGATGAAGCCAGGCGCATGACGTGCAGCGGACGATCGGCCGGCCAGCCCCGGCGGCGAACCCGCCGCTCCTTGCCTTCCGCCACCCACGACAGCCATTTCGCGCGCAGGTCGAAAAGCCGCTGATCCAGGGGGCCGCGCGCGATGCGCGATGCGGGCTCGGGCGTCGCGACGTAGAGCTCGGGGATCGTTGGCAGGTCTTCGCGCGACTCGAACTGGGGCTCTTCCTCTTGGCCGCCGTCGGCTTCGCCGTTGCCGGAAGCGGGGAAGGCGGGGGCTTCAGCGGATTCCGAAGCTTCCTCGGAATCGGCGGGCGCTTCGGACTCGTTGGACGGGGTGGACGAAGTGGACAGGGCAGACTGGGTGGACTCATCCTCAACGCTTGCAGCCGGCTCTTCTTCGGCAAAAACGCTTTCGTCGGAAGCGTCGAGCGCCTCCTCGTCCTCGCGGCGCTCCAGGAGAATCGCCTCTGCCGAAACCCGCCCGAGGAACGCGCGGCGTTCGCGCTCGTACTCGTCCCACAGCCAATTGCGATTCATGGCGACGGCCAGGGCGTCCATGGCCGCCCGGCGGTCGAGCAGGATTTTCTCGGCGGCGCGGCGCGTTCCGCGGCGCCGGCGAGCCGCTTCAGGGTCCTCTGTCTCCTCGCCGCGCAACTCGTCAACCAGGACTCCGCGCTCGGGCAGCCGCGCCAGGACGCCGCGCAGGATGTCGAGCCAGGTTCGTCCCCGCGTCAACGCGGCGGCATTCGCCGCGATGCGCTCCGCCAGCTCGGGATGGCGATGGAGTTCCAAAATCCGGGCCGCCAGATCGTCGGCGTCGCCTTCCAGGTGGAACAACGCCGTCTCGCGATCCGTCAGAAGATCGCCCAGTTGGCCCCACGCCGGACAGACGATCGCCTTGCGCGCCGCCATGTACTCGTAGACCTTGATGGGCGACATGTAACGGTTGCGCTCGCCCTGGAACGGCGCGCACGCCACGTCGAACTGGGCCACGTACAGCGGCAGCATCTCGTGCGGCGCCGTGCCTTCGAGCCGGACCACGTCGCCGAGGCCCTTTTCTTGGACCGTCCGCGCGACTCGCGCGAATTCCGGCCCATCGCCGATCAGCCACACGAGCAGATTCGGTATCTCGCGCCGCAACCGTTCGGCGGCTTCCACCAGGAGTTCCGCGGCGTGATACGGCTTGAAACTGCACACCAGCCCGGCCACAAACCGGCCCGTTGTCATCGCCAGGCGCGGCGCCGCCAGCGCCGCTTCGAACGCTTCCACGTCCACGCCGTTGGGCGTGGTGAAAGTCGCTTCCGGCCGCGCCCCGGCGCGCAACGCCTGCTCGCGCACCAATTCCGACACGGGGAGAACCAGGTTCGCCTGCTCGAGATTGCGCCGCTCGATCCGTTTGCACAGCCGCGCGAACGCCTGCTCGCGGTGGATCTCCTTCTCCATCCACGTGATCGCGTTGACTTCCAGAATGAGAGGGCGGCGCAGTCGGCGAGCCAAGCGGGCGATCGGCCAGGCGAACCACGCGTTGCGGGCGTAAATCAAGTCGGGCGCGCCGCCTTCGCGGACCTCGCGCAGCGCCGTCCGGTGGAAATCGCGTTGCAGCAGAAGATTGTAGAGCGCCTGGATGACCGGGCCGGGCGCTTGCGGGGCCTGGCGCAGTCGCTTGCGGTATCGCGCGTACGATCGGGACCGCAGCCAACGCATCGCCGGGTATGCCGCGGCCATCAGCGCCAGGCCCGCCGCGCCCCACGCGGCCGAAAACGACGCCTTCTGCCACCACTGCGCGGCCTCGCCATAGAGAAGGCGCGCGCCTCCCA
>JAPLSS010000919.1 GCA_026398515.1 Candidatus Sumerlaeota bacterium
GGACCCGCGTTCGCTGGCGATCACGCCGTGGTATTTCCTCGCCGTGCTGGAGCGGTCCTCACGAAGGGTCTTGCGGGTGTGGTGGAACGGCGCCACCGAGGTCCTCTCCAGCGACGACGTTGGCTCGGGGACGCTGTTTCAGGACCCGCGCGCCATCGTCTTCGCCCAAGGCCGCCTGCTGGTGGCCGACGCTTCGACCACGACGGGCTTGTTCGCCATCCTGTCGGTGAACGTGCAAACGCGCGAGCGATCGCTGGTTTCCAGTTCGGCCATCGGAACGGGGATCGCTCTGAGCGCAAACGTGTCCGGGGCCTGTTTGGGGCCGGACGGGAATTTGCTGGTCACGGACGCCACGGCCGCCGTCGGCTATGGCTTGGGGGCCGTCGTGCAGGTGGATGTGACGACGGCCGAGCGCGCCTTGGTTTCGGGCCATGGGCGAGGGACAGGGCCGCTGCTGGGCGACAATTTCTTCGTGTATGGCCCGCGATTCATCGCGCTGGGGCCGCCTCCGCCCCCGCCCCCCTCGGCGGCGGGAAGCTGGCGCGGGTATGAGTGAGCGAAGGAGGCGGCTCGGAACTCGCCGAAGTCTTTCAAGGCGAGGGCCGAGGCCTTGAGGCGGCCCTCCGCGCCGTTGCCGCCGAACCGTCTTGCTCGCGTTGAGGGCTGAGACGGACGTCCGCGCTGGCATGGCCGTCCCGAATCGCGGCGGCGTGGTTTCAGGAAGGCGCGATCGACGGCGCGGCGGCCGGCTGCCGCGGGAGCAGCTTGCCCTTGTCCAGATGGCGGGTGACCGTGCCGTATTGCGAGGCCTTGAGGTCGTGGGTGACGACGATGATCGTCTTGCCGAAATCGCGATTCAGCGCGCGCAGAATGGACAACACCTCTTCGGCGGAGCGCGAATCGAGGTCGCCGGTCGGCTCGTCGGCCAGAATCAGGTCCGGATCGGCCACCAGCGCCCGCGCGATGGCCACGCGCTGTTCCTGGCCGCCGGACAATTGGCGCGGGTAGTGCGTCATGCGGTCGTCCAGTCCGACGATGCGCAGCGCCACCTCGACGTGCTCGCGGCGCTCGGAGCGGCTGAGCGAGGTTAGCAGCAGCGGCATCTCGACGTTCTCGGCCGCCGTCAGCACGGGGATCAGGTTGAAGGTTTGGAAGACGAAGCCGATGTGCTCGTTACGCCAGCGCGACAGGTCGCTTTCGGAGAATTGCGTGATGTCGGCGCCGAGGACCAGGCATTCGCCCGAGGTGGGGCGGTCGATCCCGGCGATGATGTGCAGGATGGTGGATTTGCCGGAGCCCGACGGGCCCATCAGCGTGACGTATTCGCCCTGCTGAATGTCGAGGCTGACGCTGTCCAGCGCCACGACCTCGGCTTCGCCGTGGAGAAAGATCTTGCTCAGCTCGCGCGCTTGGACGATGGGTTCGGGGGATGGGGGCATGGATTCGCTCGCAGTTCACCGAATGGACGGGGTGGACAGGATGGACAGGATGGACGGGATGGACGAGATGGACGAGATGAAGGCGCTTTTCCTAGGCTGGCGGTTTATCGGGTGAATCCTGTGCATCATGCGGCTTCCGCGGCGAAACGCAACGCTTCACGTATGTCATCGCGCTCCAAATCAGGGTACGCTTCCAGAATCTTCTCTTCCGTCATGCCGTCGGCCGCCATCAAAACCACGGTGGCCACCGGAATTCGAAGCCCCCGAATGCACGGGACCCCTCCCATCTGTTTCGGGTTGATGGTGATCCGTGTGAAGGCCATCTTTGTCTCCCTCTCGCCCCTTCGTGCCGGAGAAAGCCGCGCCTTCCGGCGTATGAGGCGACATTCATGACATTACCTTGATCTTAGCCCCGTCCTTGATCTTCTGCAACGGCTCCACGATCAGCATCTCGTTCCCCGCCAGGCCGTCGAGGACTTCGATGCCGCGGGCGCTTTCTCCGCCGGTCTTGACCGGGCGCGAAACGGCGGTTCCGTCGGAGGCGATATAGACCAGCGTCCCCTGCGGCGCGTTGACCAGCGCGGCGGGCGGAATCCAGACTCGCGGGCGGCTCGGCGTCACCTGCCACGTATGGGCCGGCGCGTCTTCCAGGAACGTCACGCGCGCGCTGGATTCGGGGCGCACTTCGCTCGTCGGGTCGAGTATGCTGACTTTGACCTGCACGGTGGCTTTCTGCCGGTCGGCTTGGGGAGCGATTTCGTCGACGCGCCCTTGAAAGACTCTGTTCGGCAGGCTATCGAGCTTGATCTCGCACGGCTGGCCCACCCGCGCTTTGCCGAGATCGCCTTCGTTGAGATCGATCTCCACCAGCAGGTCGCTCAGGTCGGCCATGGTGACGATGGAGGCCTTGGCGCCGCGCGTGCCGCCGAAGTTGACGTTGGTCACCAGTTCGCCGACTTCGGCCACTTTTTCCAGAATCGTGCCCGTGGTGGGCGCGTCGATGACCGTGAACGACAGCTGGGTCTTGGCGTATTCGAGATTCGCCTTGGCGGCGCGCGCCTGGGCTTCGGCGGCGTCGATTTGCTCCTGGCGCGGCCCCTTCTCGACCAGCGTCGCGTTCTCCTTGGCGGACTTCAGATTGGCTTGCGCCACGTCGTACGCCGTCTGCGCCTGGTCGAACTCCTGCTTCGAGACCACTCCTCGGGTGTAGAGGCCGTTGAAGCGCTCCAAATCGCGTTGCGAGTTGGCGAAGGTCGCCTCGGCCGAGGCCACGGCGGCATGGGCGGCGGCGATCTCCTCGGGGCGCGAGCCGGCCCGCAACTGCGCCAGGACGGCCTGCGCGTTGGCGTATTGCGCTTCGGCGGCTTGGACCTGCGCCTGGTACTCGTCGTCCTGGAGCCGGACGAGCGGCTGCCCCTGCCGGACCTGCTGGCCACGATCGACGAGCACCTCCTTGACGCGCCCGATGATCTTGGAGCTGACCTCGATGTTGCGACGCGGGATGACGTAGCCGCTCGCGGTCAGCACGGGCTGCGCGCCGCCGGCATGGGCCTCTTCGCGTTCGGCGCGGACCACTTTGACGGGAATGGCGGCGTGGGCGTTCTGGTAGTATTGATACGCGCCGGCCGCCCCGCCGAGGATCAGCAGCCCCAGGAACAGGCGTCCCCAACGCCGCCGCGGCGACCGCTTGCGCGAGCGGTCGATGCGCAGTTTGGGCAGTTCGGTCTGGAGGTTTTGTGGACCCATTTGTATTTCTCATTAACCCCTCGATTCATCGAGGGGACCAAGTGACCGCAATGCGAATTTGGGAACCGTTTCAACGGTTTCCCGGGCCTTGTCGTCCGCGCTCGGGCGGATGGAAACCGTTGAAACGGTTCCCTGGAGACGGGCGCTGTCAACCCCCTCGATAAATCGAGGGGCTAATGAAAAGGCTCCTTCGAAACCCCTTGTTCCTCATGCGTCATTTCCTGCTCTATAGGACAAAATCCCACGTGTAAGGGGCCCAAAGGCGGGACTCCGTGCCTGTGTCCCTGTCCTATTCCAGGCTTGCCCTCCTCACACGTGCCGCAGCGCCTGCAAGATCGGCTGGCGGGCGGCGTAGATCGCCGGCAACAGCCCGCCGATGGCGCCCATGATCACCGCGAACACCAGCCCCCGGGCCATCAGCTCCGGGGTGATCGTGAAGTAGAACACGATCTCGCTGAACGTCTCGAAGTTGGTCGTCCCCGTGGCCAGCCCGTTGATCGGAAGGGAGAATAGACACCCCAGCGCCCCGCCGATCAACGACAAAGCGATGGATTCCAGCAGAAAGGAGATCAGGATGGACAGCGGCGTGAAGCCCAGGATGCGCAACGTTCCGATCTCGCGCACCCGGTT
>JAPLSS010000508.1 GCA_026398515.1 Candidatus Sumerlaeota bacterium
TCTGGTTCTGGCCGCCACCCTCATCCAGATGAAACTGCGCGCCCTTCTGCCCGAGACGCCCGAAGCGCCCGAGGAGGAAGAAGGCGAGGAGATCACCGAAATCATGAGCGCCAAGGCCCTCATGGAGCAGCTGATCGAGTATCGCAAATTCAAGGAATTGTCGGTCGACCTGAACGCACGGCAGGAAGAGCAGATGCGGGTCTTCTATCGCAGCAGCCTGCTGTCGGCGATGGAAGACGCGCGCGACAACGCGCCGTTCCGGGCGGAGTTGGGGCTGCTGTTCGACTGCTTCGCGCGCGTGCTGCGCTACGTGGAGTCGCTGCCGCATCACGACGTGGCGTTCGAGCCGTTCAGCGTGGAGCAACGGGTCGGGGTCTTTCGCAACCGGATGCGGATGGAGCGCAGTTTCGAGTTGTTCGCGCTCTTCCGCGAGTGCCGCAACAAGGCGGACATGATCGTGACGTTCCTGGCCCTGCTGGAGTTGTCGCGGTTGAAGGAAATCCGCCTGGAGCAGGGAAGGCCGTACGAAGAGGTCTTTGTGTATCGGCGGGAAGCGGAAGTCAGCGGCGGCCCGGGAGGCATGAGAGCGCCGCAAGAGGTTGCGGCGGAGAGCCAAGCCCATGCGGAGATCGCCGGCGGCCCGGCGCTTATAAGGGCGCCGGAAATCCAGATCCATGATGTGGGGCCGATTTTCGAGGCGGGCCAACGGTTCATCGGCGAACGCGAGTTGCCGCGGGGGCAGGTGGCTATCTTGGACGATCCGGCTCGGGCAAAGAGCGCGTTGAGAGAACTCTTTGATTATGCGAAGCGGCGCAGAACGGGCTTGATGGAGCGGCGCGGGCTGGTCTACCGAACCGTTTCGGAGTCCGATGCCATGGCCTATCGCGAACGCGGCGCAGACATCCATCCGAATGCCGAGCACCTGGTGGCGGATTCCGAGATTCGCCACGTCTTGCGCAAACATGGCTCGAAGGAAACGGAGAAGCCTCGCGGACAGGCGCCGATCGGGCGCGAAGACCTCGCGATGGTTCCCGATGTCGTGGGGCCGGAGAACCTAATCCGCGTGGAGAAGAACGATCGCGGCCAAACCATCCTCGTTTACGGGAAGCGGATCAACAACGACTACATGATAGCGGAGGAGGTGCGCGTCAAGCGTGGCCAGCTGGCTCTGATATCGATGAGAAAGAGAGTCGGCGGCAGCCGTCACGCCGGCGAGTCGATGCTGGAAAGTCCAACCTCGCCTAACACGCCCGAAGCGTTCCGCGTTGCGCCGCCGCCTGTTGTTACTTTCCCCGATTCGCGTGAGGAAGTAAAGGGAAAAGGCAAGCAACCGAGGAGCACAGCGACCCCCGTGGCGAACCTGGAGTCGGAGCCCGACGCCGGCAAATCAGCCGCGCGGCTCCCCGAGCCGCGCATCATCCCCATTGAGGACGCATTGAGAAATGGCCAGAAAACATGAAAGCGCGTCGGCCTTGCCGAAAAGCGCGGAGCCGGAACCCACGGTCGCGGCGCTGCAAGCCGTGGAAGGCGAGCGGCAACCGCCCTATGGCGGCGCGGAAGTCGGCTTCGAGCCGCAAGGGAGTGTGGAAGAGCCGCTCTCCGAAGCGCCGGCGGAGGCGCCGCGCCCGGAACCCCTCTTGGAGCATATTCTGCCCCAGACGGAAGAAGCCGTCCTCCAGAGGCCGGAATTCCCCGAGGCGAGGCTGACGGACGCCGGGGAGATCCCGCGGGCCGCGATGGCGACGGAGGTTGCGGAAAGTGAGAAGGGCGAAGTCGCCGCGGAAATCCCCGTCGCGTTGACGGCGACCGAGGGCGATGAGGCGCCGGCAAGCCTGGAGCCGAGGGAAGAGGCCCGCGTCGAAGAAGCGACGGCCGCGGACCAGGAACCGAAGGAAGAGGCCCGCGTCGAAGAGGCGGCCTCGGAGCACGCGGGCGAGCCGGAGCTGGAGGAAACCGGCGCCGAGCCTCCGGCGGATATCGAGGAGATCGGCGAGGGGCCGCCGGTCGTCGAATCGCCCGACCAGGCCAAACGCATCATCGAAGCACTCCTGTTCGCCTCGGGCGAGCCGGTCTCGGCGCGGCGCCTGGCCAACGCCCTGGGGGTCGACACGGACGCAGTACATCGCCTGGCGACGCAACTGGCGGACGAGCTGACGGCCCAGGGGCGCGGCATCCAGGTCGTGGAAGTGGCCGGGTGGTTTCAGGTTTCCACGCGCCCGGAGATGGCCGAGTGGATCCTGCGCCTGTTGCGCCACCGGAAGCGCAGCCCCCTTTCCCCCGCCGCGCTGGAGACGCTGGCCATCATCGCCTACAAGCAGCCGATCATCCGCGCGGAGATCGAAGCGATCCGCGGGGTGGAATCCGGCGGGGTGGTCCGCACGTTGCTGGACTTGGGGTTGATCGAGATCAAGGGCCGCAAGGAAATCCTTGGCCGCCCGCAGATGTTCGGCACGACTGATGCTTTCCTGCGGGCATTCGGGTTGCGAAGGCTGGAGGATCTGCCGTCCATTCAGGAGCTTCGCGAGCGCTATCAACTGGGGAGTAAGCCATCGGGAGGCAAACATGATTCGGCTCTCGAAGTACCTGGCGACGTGCGGAGTGGCGGCGCGCCGGAAAGCGGACGATCTGATCAAGGCCGGCAAGGTAAAGGTGAACGGGAAGACGATTATGGCCATGGGCTACCGGGTGGACCCGGAGCGCGATCAGGTGAAGTGCAGCGGGGACCTGATCGAGTGGCCGAAGACCTTCCGGACGGTGATGCTGAACAAACCCCTGGGAGTGACGACGACCGCCTCTGATCCGCACGCCGAGAAGACGGTCATGGAGTTCGTCGACCATTACGAGGAGCGCCTGTTCCCCGTCGGGCGGCTGGACCGCGACAGCGAGGGCCTGTTGCTGTTCACCAACGACGGCGAGCTGGCGTTTCGCCTGACGCACCCGAAGCACCACGTGGAGAAGGAATACGAGGTGGTGATCGAAGGCGGCCCCGACCGCGACGACCTGGAACTGCTGCGCAAGGGCGTGGAATTGGACGGCAAGAAGACCGAGCGCGCGCACATCAAGTTTCTGGAATCGAAGAGCGGACGGCGCACCTACGCGATGGTGATCCACGAGGGGCGCAAGCGCCAGATCCGGCGGATGTTCGAGGAGGTCGGCGCGAAGGTGGTCGCGCTGCGCCGGGTGCGCGTCGGGCCGGCGCGGATGGGCCACCTGCCCGTCGGCTCGGTGCGCGAGGTCAAGGGCGACGAGTTGAAGGCGCTCAGGCAGGCGGTGGGGCTGGAGGCATAAGCGAGTCGGGCTTCAGGTCTTTCCGGGTCAGTCCTGAATGGCGCTATTGATCTCTGCATAAACAAGGGAACAGAAGATGGGCATATTCCGAGGAAAAACACCTGCGTTCCGTTCCATTGTTTATGCAGAAGTCAATAACTTAAGGGCAGGCAGGGTGTCCGACTCCCGCTCCTGCCGTGTTCCCCGAAGGGGAATCATGTGAGTAGCCGTGGGCGTCAGCCCACGGAACAGCGGCCCCTCATCGGAGCCGACCCTGAAGGGGTCGAACAACGCGGTAGGCGGTCTTGTTCGACCCCTCCAGGGTCGAGCCTGACGGGACGGCGTTTCCGTGGGCTGACGCCCACGGCTACTCATATAATTCCCCTTCGGGGAATACAACGCGGCGCGCAAGGCCCGACATCCACGGCAGTCGGGGCCTTAAGTTAGCAACATTCGGGTCAGTCTTCAGAACACTCTGGCGCTGGCGGCGGGCGCTTGCGTGGCATTGCCCTGCGTCATGTACGGCCCCGCGCTCCGCATTCCTTTTCTTGCGCATGACTACGTGGAATGGGACGTGGCCACGGTGCCGGCCCACGAGTTTCTGCTGAAATCGGCCTACCTGGAGAAAGGGTCCGGCGTGTACTACCGGCCCGGATGGAGGGCGTTCGACCATTTCACGCAATGGCTCGCCGGCCACCGGGAGAACCCGAAACTGGAACACGTTGTTTCTCTTGGCATCCATGCGCTGGGCGTTGCGCTCCTCTTTGCGCTGGTCTGGCAGCAGTGTGGATTTCGCCTGCCGGGCGCGATCGTCGGCGCTCTCTTTCTGGCCCTGCATCCGACTTTCACGGCTGTCCCCATTTGGTATGGTTGCCGGTGGGCGGGCACATCGGTCGTTCTCCTTCTCCTCGTGGCGAACCTGTATGAATGGGTTTTCGCTTCCCAACGGTCCGGACCGCCCGTGGCGCTTCTATTGGGGGGGGCGGTTCTGACGTTTTGCCTGGCGCTGAATGCCGAAATCGGCGCGTTGTGCATGGGGATCGTCGGCCTGTGGACGATGGTCCTCTGCTGGCGGAAGCGGGATCTCCGATGGGCCGTGGCTTGCTTGGCCCCGCTGGCGGCGGCGCTCTTCGCGTATCTGATCATGCGCCGGATCGCGCTGGGCCAGCTGTTCGCGCCGTACGTGACTTTTCTGGGTTCCGCCGCGGAGCGCCTCGCGCTGTATGGAAAGAGCCTGCTGCACGAATTGGCCGGCGTCCTCAATCCCATCCACCTTCCGCTGATTGGATCGGTGAACCAGGTGAGCCCGGCTCTGGCCGTCGCCATGGCGGCGCTCGGCATCGGCGCCGTCGCGGCCGCGCTCCTGTGGAAGCCCACTCGCGAGTTCCTGTTCAGCAATCCGTTGCCCGCGTTGGGGCTTGCCGCCTACGGCGCGTTCCAACTGAACGCCATGTGGCTGTTTGACTTCCCGCCGGCGGCGATCGTCGGGTTCGAGCGCGGCTACACCTTCTACCTTCCCGTGGCGCTGCTGGCCCTGCTTCTGGGGCAGGGGGTCGACCGCTTGTGGAGCCGCTGGAGATTCCGGGGCCGGGCGATTCTGACCGCCGTGGCGATGATGTGGCTCCTGTTGGCGGGCCGGATGGTGGTTCAATCCATGCAATTGTGGTCCAAGGCGGGACAAATCCTGACCACGTGTCAAACAATGCTCACGCCGGTTCTCCAGAAGCTGCCCGAGAAATCCCAGGTCTTCATGCGAGGCTTTCCGGGCAAGTTGAAGGAGCCCTACCAGCAGTGGGCGTTCGTCTTTGACGCGTGCAATCATGCCATTGCCGGGCGATGGGCGCACAAGAAACTAGGCCGCGTATTCAACGAGTTCGATGGCTGTCCGCCGTGCGGATTCGAAGGCTGTTTGCTGGAGTATCAAGCCGACCGGATCTTGTGCACGCGGGTCGACCCCCAGAGTCTGACGCAGGAATACCTACGGCGCCAACAAGCCGACGGGCCGGCTCCGCCGTGGCGACTGAGACTGACGCCTGGCCCCGACGGGCCCGGGGCGCCGCGCCTTTCCTTTGTGCGGATGCAGGTCGAAGACCTGGGCAATGAGACCTATCGTCTGGAATTCACCGGCAACGACACGTTCGTCTATGTGACCAATGTGCGCCTTGGCGCCCTGGACTATGGGACCCTGGCTTACGACATTCGAGTGGCGCAACATGCGAATTTGCCTTGGCCCATCTCGACGACCGTGTATTTCGGAAATAGCGCGGATCCTTTGGACGAGTACAAGACCGTCCGTCAGAAACTGCCCGACGACGGCGAGTGGCACGAAGTCCGCTGGCCCTTGTACAAGACGATCCAATGGGTCCGCTGCGGCGAGGTTACGATATTGCGGTTCAACTTCCTGGATCGCACGGGAATCGCCGAAGTTCGCAATATCCGGCTTGAGAACAGCGCGCCAGGGACGGATGCCTCGTCCGATCGCTGACCGCGGATGCCGGGCGCGCCGTTCAGGGTTTTTGAGGGTTAGGCGCGAAAACCCAGCGGCCATCGACTTCGAGCATCTGGTCGCCCTCCTGGCGCCACCGGCCGGCCGCTTCCCACATTTCCCGCTCCGCGAAAACATACACCTTGTCTCTCTCCAGATCGCCCTCCCGAACGCGTTCTTCGCTCCATCGTTCGTACGCGTTGAAACGATTCGGCGCCGGCCGGGCTGTATAGCCAATATTCACCGACATGCCCTGTTCCGCCGCCAGAAACGCAAGATTGCACCAGTCGGGAGCCGTCAGCTTCGCGGGAATGTGCATGATTCCTTTGTATCGCGCGCCAAGGGAACGCCAGAAGTCGGATTGCAGCGGGGAGTTCCAGGCGATTCCCGCCCGATAGCGGTGTTGTTTCTCGTATGAGAGTTCCTCCGTCATGTCGATCGCCTGAACGCGCACGAGGAATGACAAGAGAACGGCGGCATAGACGGGTTTGCAGCGAGTCACGACCAGGGCGATGGACAAGGCCAGGGCGGAATACGACGCCACGATGAAAAACCGGTCCGGAACCCGGAACACCGCGGTGAACCTGGCGAGTGCTCCAGGTAGGTTCATCAAAACGAGAGACCTATCATCCAACGTAATCTTGTTTGTGATCGCATAGGCAGTGCATGCCGCGCATGCCGCCAGAATCGGAAGGCATCGCACGATCGCCTTTTTGGAGACGGGGCGGCTCAGGGCCAGACAAAATCCCGCAAAGAAGAGGAGCAGGACGCCGGCCCCTTGATAGTTCGAACGCGCCTCGATCTTCTGACCCGCCATGGCAAAGGGGCGGGGCTTCAAGAAGGCCGATCCGATGCCCCGCGAGTCCCATGGGTTGATGGGGGCCGTCAGGTTCAATGTGAGCGAATCATACCCTGACGCCGGAGGAGGGCGGAAGATCAGCAGGCCGGAAACCCAGAATCCCGAGAGCGCAATGAGACCGGACAGCGCGCCGGCCAACAGAATCCGGCCCCAGGCGGACCGACCGGCCACAAACGCGGCGCCGGCCAGCTCGGCTGCCCATAACGTCATCACCATGGCCAACAGATAAGGGTGCACAAGCGACACAACGGCGATCAGGGCGAGCCAAAGCGAGACTCGCCTGGGGCGGCGCTGGCGCAACAGGAGGAGCAAGGCGGCGAGCAAGGTCCAGTGGCTCGCCAGAGTAAGGTGTCGCTGCAATCTCCACCAAAACGGCGCGTAGAGAAGAAACAACAACGCGCCCAGAGCTTGCAGCAGAAGATTCGGCGTGAACAGCCGAACCAACAGCGCTCCGAAGGCGCCTTGCAGGACGCAGCACAGGGCAATCCAGACGCCCAGATACTGAAAATGGGCCGGCAACACGCGTTGGATCAGCTTCAGCGGCAACGCCAGGAGAGGAATCGAATCGGTGTAGCCGATGGACGTTCCCTCGGGAGCGACATAGTTGCGGATGGCCCCCGGCGGCCAGTTCCAGGGCTCGCGCCGGAAAAACTGCCAACCCAGATAATAGACGGCGCTGTCGCTGTCGGCCATGGCCCAACCGATGTAGGTCGGGTTCAAGACGGGAAGGGCGACGAGCGAGAACAACATCAACCCGAGGCTGCCCCCGAGAAGAGCCGAGAAGGACGCGGACCGCGTCCACCCGGGTCGCCCCTCGTTCGCTATCGCGTCCTCTTCCCGGGCCGTCTCAAGCGCTGGGATTGTCATCCTGCCCCCTCGATGGGGTTTTCCCTGAAGCCGGTGACACCGTCCTTTGGTCTGATAAGGGCGCAGGCCAGCGGAGTCAAGGAGCAAGGAACTCGGGCAGGCGCGGGCGCCTCCGCCCCGCCTCCCTCTTCGTGACGGAGGCGGCGCTTCCTCTTTCCGCTAAAATGTGCTGGAAACCCCGCTCTTGATACTTCACACTTCCGCTGGGTAGTTGAATCGGCGCGCATCGGTTCGCCGTCGACGCCGACGCGCTCGCCGCGACGGATGAATTGGCAATGCTCTGGCGCGGCGCGGAGGGAAGGGCCCGATGGACGAGTTCCGCAAGCAAATCGACGAGATCGACACGCAGGTCATCCAACTGCTGGATCGGCGCGCCGAAATCGCGCAGAAGATCGGCGAGTGGAAGCGCCAGACGGGCCGCCCGGTCTTCGACGGGGTGCGCCAGAGGGTCGTGCTCGACAGCCTGGCCCAGCGCAGCCGCGGCATCTTCCCCCTCGAGGGCCTGCGCAATGTGTTCACCGAGATCATGTCGGCGTGTCTGAACCTGGAAGAGTCGACGCGCGTGGCGTACCTCGGCCCCGAAGCCACCTTCACCCACCAAGCCGCGGCCGACGAGTTCGGCGGCTCCGGGCTGTTCATCTCGTGCGACACGATTCCCGACATCTTCGAGTCGGTGGAAAAAGGGCGCGCGCATTACGGGGTCGTCCCCATTGAGAACTCGACCGGCGGCGTGGTGTATCAGACGCTCGACCGCTTCATCGAGTCGCCGCTGCGGATTTGCGCCGAGCGCTCGGCGTCGATTGAACTGCACCTGCTGGCCAATTGCTCGCTACACGAGATCAAGGTCGTCTACTCGCACCCCAACCCCTTCGTGCAGTGCCGCGACTGGCTGCAGATCAACCTGCCCATCGTGCCGTGTCAGGAGGTGAAATCCACGGTCCTGGCGGCGGAGCTGGCGGCCAAGGAGCCGCATGCCGCGGCGATCGCCGGCGAGATGGCGGCGAAGAAACTGAAGCTGCGGGTCCTCGAACGGGGCATTCAGGATTCGAGCGAAAACGTCACGCGCTTCTGGATTATCGGACGGGACACGGCGCACGCCACCGGCAACGACAAGACGTCGATCCTGTTTTTCATCAAGGACCGCCCGGGGGCGCTCTACGAGATCCTGCGGCACATGGCCGACGCGAGCATCAACATGACGAAGATCGAATCGCGCCCGTCGCGCCGCGCGAAGTGGCAGTACGCGTTCTTCGTCGATTTCATCGGCCACCACGAGGACGAGAACGTGCGCCAGGCGCTGGGGAGAATGGAGGAGCTCTGCGAGCACCTGCGCATCCTGGGCTCCTATCCGCGGGATCAGCATGCGTGAGGGGGAAGCACGATGATAGATGCGTTGATCCCGGTTTATACCAAAGGGAAGATCCTGAATGAGAACGGAATGGAGGTGTTCTATGTCCTCATATCTTCTGAGAGAGATACGGATACCTGAGCCTTTCCATTGTCCGGAATGCGGAAAACCTCAGGTAACGACAGTAGTTGAATCCTGCCGAATGGAGGAAGGATTTACCGTCCGAAGACTTCGGCATTTCAAATGTCTCGCTTGCGGTTCCCGCTTTTTCGATATCGCCGCCATGCGCCGGATTCAGGAGACGAAAGATGCTTGGTCGGGAGCCAAGGCCGGAGTATCACACCCCAAAGGCCGTGCGACCAAGCGCCCAAGAGGAACGCATTTGCCGGCGCATCCCTGAACATAGGCCGACAGCCGCGATCAGCGAGGCAAATGGCCAGCTGTCCGACCAGGCGAGGCGCCATTCCCGCGGCAGCCCAGTTTTTCCGTGTGGTTCGTGGTTCGATCGATCTATTGGAGATGACCTATTAGCGTCGCCATGCGAGGAGAATGATCCACCGTGCCGCCAATCATGCAACCTCATCTGTCCTGCGCCCTTCCCTATCCCGCGGGCAGGCCGATTGAGGAGGTCGAACGCGAATTCGGCCTCAGGAACGTTATCAAGCTCGCGTCGAACGAGAACCCGCTCGGGCCGTCGCCGAAGGCGCTCAAAGCGATGCGCCAGTGCGCGAAGAAGATGCACCTCTACCCCGACGGCGACTGCTTTTACCTGCGCCAGGCGCTGGCGGCGAAGCACAACGTCACGCCGGAGCAGATCATCGTCGGCGGCGGGTCGGACGACTTGAACACGTTCATCATGACCTCGTACCTGGGGCCGGGGCGCACGCTGGTCGCCTCGCTCGGAAGCTTCATTCGCTACGAGCAGGCGGCCATCGTCTCCGGCGGCGAGGTCCGCAACGTCCCGTTTAAGAGCTGGCGCCACGACATCGACGCCTTGCTCGCGGCGGTCGGGCCGGCGACAGGGGCGTTGTGCGTGGCCAACCCGGAGAACCCCGTCGGTTGCATGGTCACGAAAGCAGAAACCGACCGGTTGGTCCACGGAACGCCCGATCGCGTGTTCCTGCTGCTCGACCAGGCCTATTGCGAATTCTGCCAGGACGAGCCGGACTATCCCGACGCGGCCGCCTATGCGCGGGAGCGCGACAACGTGATGGCGACGCGCACGTTCTCCAAGGCTTACGGGCTGGCAGGGTTGCGCATCGGCTATGGAATTTCCTCGCCGCGGGTGATCGAAACGCTCCATCGCACGCGCCCCCCCTTCAACGTGACGCGCATGGGGCAGGAGGCGGCGTTGGCGGCGCTTGAGGACGTCGAGCACGTCGAACGCGTGGGCCAGGTGAACCGGGAAGGCATGGCGTATTACGAAGCGCAGTTCGACAAGATGGGGTTGGAGCACATCAAGAGCTACGCCAACTTCATCACTGTCAACCTGCGCCGCGACGCCGCGGCAGTGTTCCAGGCGATGCTGCGGCGCGGAGTG
>JAPLSS010000387.1 GCA_026398515.1 Candidatus Sumerlaeota bacterium
ATTCCGCCTGAAGGCGGGACTCCATACCCCGATGTTCGGAGCAGTGTCAGGATGCGCCCGACCGCCAACGACGCGCGCGAATTCCCTTGCGGGCTTGGGCGCGCTTCGGTCTGATCCGTAGTCTCAATTGTGGAGCGTTTGCGATGGATCGTCTTCGCCGCATGCGGATGGGGTTGATCGCGCTGGCGGCGCTCTGCGCCGCGGCGGCGGCCCGCGCCGTCGACGTGGCGCCGGACCAGGGCGAGGTTGCCATCCGGCAGGCCCGCCTGGAGCTGAAGAGCGACGCGACGGTTCTCTGCCTCGCCGCGCACCCCGACGACGAGGATAGCGACGCCCTCGCTTACTGCCGCGACCAGCTCGGGCTGCGGACGATCGTGCTGCTGGCCACGCGCGGCGAGGGCGGCCAAAACGAAATCGGGCCGGAGCTCTACCGCGACCTCGGCGTTCTGCGGACGCGCGAGACCGAGGCGGCGGCCCGTTTGACCGGCGCCGAGGTCCGCTATCTCAACTTCATCGACTTCGGCTATTCGAAGTCGCCGGAGGAAACGTTCGCGGAGTGGGGCGGAAAAGAAGCGGTGGTCGAGCGGCTGACCGCGGAACTGGAGGCGTTGCGCCCGGACATCGTGATCACCAACCACGGCCTGCTCCAGGACCACGGGCAGCACCAGGCGTGCGGCCAGGCCTTGCTGGAGGCGTTCGATCGTGTGTCCTCCATCTCGAAACTCTATATGCGCCGCTTCGATGGCGCCGAGCGGCCCGCAAATTCGCACGGCGAGATCTCGATCAACGTCGGCGAATACGACCCGTTGCGCGGCCTGTGCTACAGCGAAATCGCGCTGGCCGCCCTGCGCCTCCACCGCAGCCAGGGCACGTGGCCGGCGACGGAGGACTGGAAGGCTCCGCAATTCCACACCTATGAGTTGATGCGATCACGGGTGAAGGTCAGACAGCCGGAGAGCCGGATGACCAATGGCTTGGCCAAGAGCCGCCTGCCCGGAGCGCCCCAGCGCGAAGGGTGGAGGGCTCTGTTCCTGGGAGCGCCGGCGTCCGCGCCGGCTTTGTTTCTTCCATTTCTGGGCGGGCCAGGCAAAATGCCGGCGAGGACGCCGGCGCTCCCAGGAACGGAGGGGAACGACGGCCGCCTAAAGGCCGGACTCCATACTCAAGAGATGAGAGAGCGTGAAAAGCGGGACCGCCTTTGCGCTCTGGAACACCACGTCTATCTGCGCGCGCTGGCGGACGACGACGTCGTGGTCCCCGGCCAGCGCATGACGCTTCACGCGCAGGTGTTCAACGGCGGCGGGAAGCCCATCTATGTTTCCGCGCTGTCCGTTTCGAGCGGTTGGATCCCCGGCCTGCGCGCCGAAGAGCCCGCGGACCCGATCGGCGCCGTTCCACCGGGCGAACGCAAAGAGGCCGTGTTGACCGTCGAGATTCCTAAGGCGCCCGGGCGCGGCCTCGACATCCTGACCCGCCCGGCTTCGGTTTATTGGTATACGAAAGACCGGACGATCCCGCTGTTCGAGGTCCGCGCGCGAGTGAACCTGGGCGGGAAGCCATCGGCGCGCGACGCGTTCCTCACGCCGCCCGCGGCGCTGGACCCGGAATTGCGCGCCCCTATCGAACTGGAAGGGCAGCCGCCCGAGATCCCCGCCCTCCTCGGCCGCCGCGAACCGGTGGAAGTCCTGGCGCGCGCCCGGAACAACTCATTGGAGAATCTGGACGGCGTTCAGGCTGCGTTCGTCGATCCCTTCACCGGCGCGGAGCGGGTCTCCAAGCCATTCGCCCTTCGAGCCAATGGGGGAGAGGCGACTCCCGAGGGGCTTCTGGTTCGCGTGCCCGCGACGGCGAAGCCGGGCGTCTATCCCGCTCGCGTGGCGCTGCAGTTCCCCAGCGGCCTGCCCCCCGCCGTCGACTCTCCGGCGCCGCTCGAAACGCGCCTGCACGTCCTGGACGTCAAAGTCGCGCCGGGATTGCGCGTCGGACTGGTGAAGACTTACGACGACAGCCAGGAGCAGGCGTTGCGCGTTCTGGGCGTGAACTGCGAACTCCTGGATTCCACCACGCTGCGACGGGGCGATCTCGGCCGCTATGACGCGGTTCTCCTCGACCTGCGCGCCTACGAAGCGCGGCCCGACGTCGTGGAATACAACGACCGCCTGCTGGATTACGTGAAGCGCGGCGGGAACCTGATCGTCAGCTACAACAAGAGTTTCGAGTGGAATCGCGAGGACCGTCCCGGCTTCGCTCCGTATCCGCTCAGGCTCGGGCGCGACCGTGTGACCCGGGAAGACGCGCCGGTCACGATCCTGAATCCCCGTCATCCGCACTTCGCCTTTCCCAATCGCATCACGGAAACGGATTTCCAGGGTTGGGTCCAGGAGCGCAATCTGTATCTGCCCTCCTCGTACGACTCGCGCTATGAGGAACTGCTGGAATGCCATGATCCCGATGAACCGGCGCGGCCGGGCGGCCATCTCTTCGCGCGCTACGGCAAGGGGACTTACACCTACACGTGCTACGTCTGGTATCGCCAGTTGCGCGCGCTCAATCCGGGCGCGTACCGCGTGTTCGCCAACATGATTTCGATCGGAAAGGCGCCTTGAGTTCGTAGCGCGGCCTTTGGGTGGTATGATAGGACCTTTGGGATCTAAAGGAAGTATAGGAGGGTCTATGCGACCTGAAGGCCGCGCTGCCAGCTCCATCCCGAGGCGAAAGAGACATCCGATGAAACCACGCGTTCGTCTGCCGGCGTTGAGGAGCGGGCTGTCCGTTGCGGCCGCGGCGCTCGCTTGCGCCGTTCTTGTCAGCGGCGCCTCGGCGCAATCCACCCAACCGCGCCCGACGATGCAGACGCTCGCCAACGGAATGCGGCTCATCGTCGCGCCGCGCGATTGGAACCGCGTCCTGGCGTTGGACTTGATCATCCTCGGCGGATCGGCCGACGATCCGCCGGGGCGCGGCGGCCTGGCCAACCTGACGCAGAACCTGCTGATCAAGGGGACCGCTCTGCGTTCCGCCGACCGGATCGCGGAGGAGATCGAAGCCGTCGGCGGCCAGATCCACGTGTCGACCAGCGAAGACTACGGCGAAGTCTACACGGAGACCGTGGTCGAAGACCTGCCGCTGGCCCTCGACCTGCTGGCCGACGTGACGCTCCATCCGGTGTTTCCCGCCGACGAGGTGGAAAAGGAGCGCGCCCTGGCCCTCAGCCGAATCCGCCGCGTCGAGGATGATCCGTTCGAATACACTTACCGGGAGTTCATCAAGACGCTCTACCGCGGCCACCCCTACGGCCATCCCGTCATCGGCGAGGCCCCCAGCGTCCAGGCCATCACGCGCGACGACATCGTGGCGTTTCACGCGCGGCGCTGCCGGCCGGAGCAGTTCATCCTCGCCGCCTGCGGGGCGGTAAACGCCGAGGCGCTGGCGTCGGCGGTGGACCGCGCCTTTGCCGGTTTCGAGCCGTCCGCCGTGCCGTCTCGCATTCAGGCCCGCAAGACGGCGCTGCCGCAGTTCGCCAACCTTACGTTGCGCAAGGAATGCCAGCAGGCCTTCATTCTGACCGGCTTTCCCGCCGTTTCCTACGGCAGTTCGGAATATCCGGTGTTGCGCGTGGCCAACGCGGCGCTGGGCGAGGGGATGTCGGCGCGCCTGTTCAAGCGCCTGCGCGACGAGCGCTCGTTGGCCTACGACGTCGGCTCGGCCGTTGTTCCGCGCCTGTTGGGCGGGCACATGATCCTGTGGATCGGGACCAGCCCGAAGACCGCCGACGCCGCGCGGCTGGGGCTGCTCGGCGAGACGCGCGCGCTGGCGC
>JAPLSS010000010.1 GCA_026398515.1 Candidatus Sumerlaeota bacterium
GAAAATCGCCAGGAACGCGCCGTGGAACGCCAGCGCCGCCGCCCACAGCCACTTGTTCGAGTCGTAACGCAGGTCGGCCTTGTCGACCAGCCCCGCCTTCGTGTTGCGGAAGAGGGAACGAAAGGCGAACACCTCGAGAACCATCCGACCGAGCACGCCCAGGAGCGAGTGCGGGTTGTCCCAATAGGCGCCCCGAATCCAGGGCAGCGACTTCTGCTGGCCGCAGGTCGTCGGGATGCGGAACGGCACGGGCGATTTGGCCCATTTCAAAACGCGATAGATGAAGCCGATCGCGAACGTAGCCGCCGCGGCGTACGGGACGACGATCCCGAACACCACATTCAGCCCGGGCACCGCCGCGCCCAGCGCGCCCACGCACGCCAGCGCGCCCACCGCCGCCAGGGCAACCAAGACATTCATTGGTCAGCACCTTCTCAAGACAGGAACTATGGGACCTATAGGACTCATAAGACCTATTGGGTCATACACGGCCTACGAGCCCTTCTTCTCCCGCATCCGCTCCAGCACATACGGAACCGCTTGCTTCTTGATTTCGCGGACGCGGATCTCGAACAGCTCTTCGCGGCACTTCGTGTACACCTCAAACGCGAGCAAGGCCAGCCGGTCGATCTTCGCGTCGAACGCCGCCCACTCCGACAGCGCCTCGCGGGGTTCCGCCTTGCCGCCCTCCAGCGCCTCGCGCGCGATTCGTTTCACCTCGAAGACGAACCCCACGGCCTGCGCCGGAGACAAATCCTGCACCGCCCGGATGCGCAGCATGGGGTCGAGGGCCGCCCCCAAACGCGCGTCCTCGGCCCCGTCCAGCAGCGCGCCGATCAACTCCCGCGCGCCTTGCGCGATCGTGTGGACCACCGGGTTGCGGAATGGGTCGCGGCCGCGGGCAAACAACGTCGCGGCGGCCGCGGGATACGACCGCGCAATGGATTCGATCCATCGCTCGATGATCGAGTCTTGTTTTCGCGCCAACTGGTCATTCAGAGACATCAACTTCGTCCCCGTGCCCCGCTCTGAGCCTGCCGAAGGGTCGCGCTCGCGCCGGTCCGGCCACAAAGGAAGACCAACCGATCGCCAGCATGACCCTTCGACAGGCTCAGGGCAGGGCACGAAACGGAGATTAGACGCACCCCGTCGGCTTCGGCAGGCCGGCGACCTTGCAGGCGCCCTTGGCCGGGCCGGAGGGATACATTTCGTAAATTTCCTTCAGCGAGAAGCCGGTTTCCTTGCACAGCTTCCGGATCATCGGGGCCATGCCGAACTTCAGGTAGTAGTCGCGCAGGTAGTGGACGAGCTTCCAATGGTTGTCGCTCATGTCCTGCACGCCTTCGGTTTTGGCCAGGTCTTGGGCCACTCCCTGGTCCCACTCTTCGGGCTTCTGGATGAAGCCGTCCTCGTCGACTTCCATTTCCTTCCCGCCCAGTGTTTGCGTCGCCATCGTGCGTTGCTCCTTTTGCTCTGTCTTTATGTGATGTGGCTTGCTTCCCGCAACACGTCAGAAACAAGCTTCTTGATCCATTTTCGCCCGTCGGTCAAGTTCGGAGTGCGGCCTTCAGGTCGTATCGGACTTCCAGGACTCATACGACTTATACGACCTGAAGACCGCACTCCGAACTTGACCGAAACTCCCTGGCCTTCCTGACCAACGCCTTCGCCCATTGTGGGGTTCCCAGCGCGTGGACGTGGGTATACAAGGCCAACACATTTTTCCAACTCACCCCGTCGAACTCGCCGTCGAACCCGTGGCCGCGCTGCATGCGGAAGATATTCCCGAGCAACGGGCCGGTCGCGATCGGGCGCGAGTAATGGAACTCGTGCCCTTTGATTTCCAATCCGACCGCGTAGAAGGGATTCTCCCGCTCAACTCGCAAGGCGGTGTAACCGTGGCCTTGCGGGCGCTTCTCGACCTGAAACGCCAGCGGCAGCGCGCCCGCCATCGGAAACGCGCCGCTTGGCAGTTCCAGCCGTTCGCCGAGATACATTAGGCCGCCGCATTCGGCGTAGACCGGCAGACCGGCCTCCGCCGCTTTGCGCACCGACTGGCGGAACGACTCGTTCTTCGAAAGCGCCTCGGCGCTGGTTTCGGGAAATCCTCCTCCGATGTAAAGCGCGTCGAGCGGCGGCAGTTCCCGATCTTCCAGCGCGTTGACCTCGACGACCTTCGCGCCCCGTTCCGCCAGCGCCTCCAGGTTCTCCGGATAAT
>JAPLSS010000067.1 GCA_026398515.1 Candidatus Sumerlaeota bacterium
ACCCTGTCACCGGCGCGTCGCTTTCCCGGGTAGGTTGGACCGACCCGGCGAAGAACGCCTTGGCCGAAGACCCATTGCTCTGGGCGGCGGGCGGCGCGGGCGACGCTTTTCATGTGATCTACGCCCGTCTGGCTTCGTCCGACCTCAAGCGGACCTTGGAGCGTCCGGTCGTCGAACGCCTGTTGCGCGAACACCCCTACGCCTTCTTCGTCTTCTCCAACGATGCGCGCAACCGATGGCACTTCGTCAACGTGAAGTACGACCCGAAGGTGGAAAAACGGCAGTTGTACCGCCGCATCACCGTCGGACCCGAGGAGCGATTGCGCACCGCGGCGGAGCGAATCGCGATGCTGGATTTGGAGGATCTAGAAAGAACGCCGCCTGGAAAGGCGGCGCCACTGGCCATCCAGGAGCGCCACGACGACGCCTTCGACGTGGAGAAGGTGGCGAAGGCCTTCTTCCGCACGCTGTTCGAGATCTACGAGTCCAACGTCGTGCCGGATATTCAGAAAGAAGTCCCCGACGAAACGGCGGCGCGCCAGTCGGGCTTGATCCTGCTCAATCGCCTCCTCTTTCTGTACTTCATCCAGAAGAAGGGCTGGCTTGACGGCACGGTGGAATACCTGCCCAGGGCGTTCGGCGATCATCGCAAGGAGAAACGCGCCCGAAGCTACTACGCGGATTTCCTCGTTCCGCTGTTTCAGGCGTTGTCCACGCCAAAGAAAGACCGGGGCGAAGCCGGGATTCCCCGGCCGTTCCACGGCATCCCGTTTCTCAATGGCGGCCTGTTCGAGCCGGAGTCGGTCGTGACGCGTGATGCCGACTTGCGCGTTACGAACGCCACGTTCGCCCTCCTGTTTGACGAGCTGCTGGAGCGCTTCAACTTCACGGTGACTGAGGACACGCCGCTGGACGTTGAAGTGGCTGTCGATCCCGAGATGTTGGGTAAGATCTTCGAGGAACTGGTCACGGGACGGCATGAGACCGGCGCCTACTACACGCCCCGCCCCGTCGTCTCGTTCATGTGCCGTGAGGCGCTGAAAGGATTCTTGAATAGCGCCGCCTCAAGTAGCGCCGGCTTTCCAGCCGGTGTAGTTGGTGAAATGCCGGCTGGAAAGCCGGCGCTACGGGACGCGATCGGCCGCTTCGTCGATTCCCACGACGCATCCGGCCTGCGCGATCCAGAAGCGGTTCTCCAGAAACTCCGCGCCGTGCGGGTCTGCGACCCGGCTTGCGGCTCCGGCGCCTACCTCGTCGGCATGTTGCAGGAGCTCTTGGCCCTGCGCCATTGCCTCTTCGCCGCCCACCAGGTGGACGCGCGCGACGACTACAACCGCAAGCTCGACATCATCCAGAACAACCTCTACGGCGTGGACATCGATCCCGTAGCGGTGAACATCGCGCGGCTTCGGCTGTGGCTTACGCTGGCCGTGGAATACGACGCCGAACGTAGCGCCGGCTTTCCAGCCGGCTCTGTCGGGGTTGCGGAAATGCCGGCTGGAAAGCCGGCGCTACACGAGGCGGCGCTACTCGACCCGCCGCCGCTGCCCAACCTGGACTTCAAGATCGAGCAGGGCGACAGCGTGCTGTCGGCCTCGCCCAAGATCGAAACCGACATCAGCCTGTTCATCGACGCCATTCGGGATTTTGCGGCGCTGAAGGAGCGCTATCTCAAAGAGGTTTACAACAAGCCTGCGCTCAAGCGCCAACTTGACGAACTGCGTAGCCAGATCGCGCACTGGATCTTCGGCGAAGACGGCGCGACGGCATTCGACTGGCGGGTCGACTTTGTGGAAGTCATGGCGCGCGAGGGCGCCCCCGGCTTCGACATCGTTCTGGCCAACCCGCCGTACGTGCGCCAGGAGATCATCCGCCTGATGAAGCCGCGACTGAAGGCGCTCTACCCGGACGTTTACACGGGAACGGCCGACCTGTTCACCTACTTCTTCGCCCGCGCGCTGGAGTTGCTGCGGCCCAGCAACGCAAGTAGCGCGGCTTCGAGTAGCGGC
>JAPLSS010000661.1 GCA_026398515.1 Candidatus Sumerlaeota bacterium
AGGTTCGGAGTGCGACCTTCAGGTCGTAGCGGGTGGGTTTTGTAAGACCTATAAGACTTATAAGACCAATAAGACCAATGGGACCTATTCGATAAATTATGCCAAGTTCGACAAAACGACCGCTGGGATTCCTGAGGGCGAACGTCAACCCTGACGTGACGATGATGATTTGCACCGCGGGCCACGTCGACCACGGCAAGACGCAGCTGGTGAAGTTGCTGACCGGATGCAACACCGATCGCCTGAAAGCCGAGCAAGAGCGCGGCATGACGATCGAACTGGGCTTCGCCCCGTGCTTCCTGGGCGGCGAGTTGTGCGTCGGCATCGTGGACGTGCCCGGCCATGAGAAATTCGTCAAGAACATGGTGGCCGGGGTTTCCGGGATCGAGATGTGCGTCCTCGTCATCGCGGCCGACGACGGCGTGATGCCCCAGACCGTCGAACACTTGCAAATCATGGAACTTCTCGGCGTGCGCCGGGGGATGGTCGCACTCACAAAGACCGATCTCGTCGCCCCGACGCAGGCGCAAGCGCGCATTGGCGAAATCCGCGAATTCCTGCGCGGCACGTTCCTGGACGGTTGTCCGATCTGCCCGGTCTCCTCGGAAACATTCGACGGCTACGAGGCATTTTATGGAACGCTGGTGGAAATGGCGCGGAGCGCCGCGCGCGCCCGCCCGCCCGGCGTGTTCCGCATGCCGGTCGAGCGGGTGTTTGCTCGTCCTGGGTTTGGCGTGGTGGTCACGGGCATCCCCGTCGCCGGAAGCGTCGAAGTGGGCGCGGAAGTCGAAGCGGTTCCCGGCGGACAACGCGGACGGATTCGCGGGATCCAACGATTTCTGCGCGACTCCACGGCGGGCGGCGTCGGGCAATGTCTGGCGCTTAATATTCCGGATTTCAGCAAGAAGCCGCCGGCTCGGGGGGAAACGCTGTGTCTGCCGGGCTATCTCCCGGCCGTCTGGCATTGCCATGTGCAACTAACAGTTGTGCTGGGGTTGCCTGCGGCGCTGCGCAACGCGGAGGAAATCAAGTTCCACACGGGAACCGTCGAAGCCACGGGTAAGTTATATCTGTTGGATGGCAAGTCGCTTGAGCCTGGGCGACGCGGATTGGCAAGCATCGCATTGGCCGCGCCAATCGCGGCCGCGGCATACGATCGATTCATCCTGCGGCGCCCCTCGCCGCCGGCGACCGTGGCGGGCGGCCAGATCCTGGCCGTGACCGCGGAAGAGCAACGTCCGCGGCGCGGCGAGATTCTGGCGCGCTTGCAGCAGCATCTATCTCTGTTCGATGGCGTGGATTCCGCAGGCCCGCAGGGAATGGCAAGGCGGATCGAGGGCTTTCTTCTGTGGGACGCGAAGCGCGGATGCCGCAAAGGGGAAATCGCCCGCGGAGTCCTGCTTCCCGCGGATGTGATCGATGAGCATTTGGCGTGTCTGGCCGGCGAAGGGCGCGTGCTTATCTTGCAGGAAGATTGGCGCATACATCGGCGGTCCTTCGACGCATGTCTCGGAGAAGTGGAGGCGCGCCTGCGCCAGGCCGCCGGCAGTAAGATACTGAGTGTAAATGTCGGTGATCTCCGCAATGAACTTCAATGCCCGCCGCCGCTGTGGGCCCGGGTCCAGGAGGAAATTGAGCGGCGAAATTGGGCGCGGCGGCGCGGCGACTGGCTGATCCTGCCCGGCGCCGCAGAGCAGATGAGCGAGCAGGACCGCAATCTGATGGAAGCGATTCTGCGCCTCTACGACGAAACCGGTTTTCAATCGCCACGCCCGGAAGAACTCCCCGCCCTTCTAAAGGCGCCGGAGCCGCGAATCGCCGCGATGCTCAAGCATCTATGCAACGAAGGGCGGTTGGTTCGCCTGACAAAACACGTGGTTCTTCACTATACTCACTTCAAGGCCGCGCAAGACATGGTGGTGCGAACCATTTTGGCGCAAGGGACGGTTTCCTCGGCGGATTTTAAGAATTACATTGGCTCCTCGCGGAAATATGCGATAGCTATTCTCGATTTTCTTGACTCCCGGCGCGTGACCATTCGATTTGACAACGATCGCAAACTGACGCCGGACTACCAGAAGCATCTGCTGTGAGCATGAACGAGTCGCTTCGACGAAACATCCTTTCCGTTCCCGCGCTGATCATCGCGCTGGCGTTGCTTCTGATTGGCGCGCTGCGGAGCTATGAGGTGCAAGCTCCCGCGTCGGCGAACCCGACTCCGGCCGCCCGCGCGCCCATGCCGCCGTTTGTCGTGGCGCCGGACGGCAGCGTCCTGCCGCCGGGATTCCCCGCGCCCGCGCCGCCGAAAGTCACGCCCGCGCCGCCGCGCATTGAGACGATTCGCGACCCCATGTTGGTTATCAATGCGACCTATGGCGGCGTCACGCGCAAAGAGGGCGCGTTGGTCTTCACGGCCGATCCCTCCTCGCGGCAGGGGAAACAAGCGTGCCCGACCTGACAATAACCCCCGCAACGGCCCGTGCGGCCGTGGATGTCTTGGAGTTATGGAGCGATTTCGAAAGACGATCCAGACGTTGTCGCTGCTCGCCCTCCATAGTTCGTGGGGGCCGGAGGCGAAGTGGCTGTGCAACCCCGTGCTCAGTTGCCACTCCTGCGCGCTGGCGTGGTTTGCCTGTCCCGTCGGCGTGTTCGTGCATTACTCCGGGTATCATGTGTTTCCGTTTTTCGCGTTGGGCTTTGTGTTATTGATTGGGGCTTTGGTCGGGCGGTTGCTGTGCGGGTGGGTGTGTCCGTTTGGTTTTGTGCAGGATCTCCTCCATAAGATAGCCGGTCCAAAGTTCAGTCTCCCGCAATGGGTTTCTTACGGGAAATACGCGTCGCTGGTATTGCTGGTCGTTTTGTTTCCGTATCTGTGGGGCGAAGAGACCCAATGGTCATTCTGCCGGTTCTGCCCGGCGGCGGCGCTCCAGGTGACCACGCCGGCGATCGTGGCGGGAACAACGAAACTGTTGAGCCCGAGCGCGATCATCAAGTTCAGCGTGCTGGCCGTTGTCGTTCTTTTCGCGATCTTTAGTTATCGTTCGTTCTGCCAGTCGCTTTGTCCGATTGGGGCGTTGCTCGCGCCACTGAATTATGTCAGCTTTTGGTCGGTCAAGATTCCGCGCGAGTCGTGCCTGTCCTGCGCCAAATGCGACAAGGCGTGCGGGTTGGAGTTGAAACCGTCGGAACGAATCATCCGCGGCGTGCCGGCCAATCGCTCCGCGGACTGCATCGTCTGCTATGATTGCCAAACCGCGTGCAAGACGCTGAATGCGAAGAAACGAGAGACGTGAGGGGCGAGCGCGGGAAGAGAGCGACTCGATTCGCTTGCGCTCGCCTCGTCCGAACGTCGTGAATGCCTGGCTTCCTTTCCCAGGCTGAAGAACCTGGCCCACGAAAACGCCCGGCCTGGTCAGCTCAGCAGCCCCTTGATGATCAAATCGCACGCCGCGTCTTCGCTCAAGCCGCGCGCCATCAGCGTCTCCAGTTGCTTGCTGTCGACGCTGCCGATGGCGGCCTCGTGCGTCACGTGGGCCTTGGGGTCGCGCACCTCGACGATGGGGACGGCGCGGGCGATGGCCTGGTCGCGGACGATCTCCTTGCAGTCGACGTGGCCGCGCGCGTACGGCGCGTCGGCGATCAGGGTGTTCTCGACGTTCGCCCGCGCCTGGTCGCGCAACGCGATGTGCGTGGTCAAGACGCCGCGCGAGTAGGGGCCCGCAAGCTTGGCCGTCTCGCGGATGTGGATGCGGTCGTCGGCGCGCCCCCGGATGCGCGCCCGCATGTCCCCCCCCCCCTGCGCCTTTTGAACCGCCCGCCCTCCCGCACGCGGACGCGCGCCTTCGGCACGACGACGACCCCCCCTTTTTCCCCGTGCACATGGCGCTCGAAGTACGAGTAGTTCGCGTGCGGGCCGACGACGATTTCGGCGTCCATCTCGTGGCGCACGTCCACGGCGTTAGGGAACGTGCAGTGGGCGATCACGGAAACCCGCGAATCGCCGAGGACTTCGATGTTGAGCAGAATGCGCTGCAACCCGGTTTCGGGCAACATGCCGAAGCACAGGTGGACCGGCTTGGCGATGCGCGCGCCTTCGCCGACGACGACGTGCGCGCGAATCCCGTCGTCCAGTTCCTCGGCGTCGACGTGGAAGCCCGGAACCATGTGCGCGCCGAGAACGCGGTTGTGGTGCACGGTGACGTGGGCCACGTCGTCCGCGAGCGCGCCGCGGTGCATCCCGATGGATTGCAGCAGGCCTTCGATCAACTCCTGGGCGCCGGCGGTCATCGTCACTTTCCTTCCTCGGCCGAGGGCAGGTTGGGGTGGGCGCACGCGGCGCATCGCGCTTCGTAAAACCCCGCGATCTTGTCGACCGGGCCTTTGTTCAGCAACCGGCCGTCGCAAATCAGGAACGCGTGCTCGGCCTGGCGCAGCACGACGAGGCTGTGGGTGATCAGCAGCACGGTGGTTCCGCGCTCCTTGAGGACCCGCAGGACGTTGAAGATGCACTCCAGCGCCTCGACGTCGATGCCCGAGTCGGGCTCGTCGAGGATCAACAGCCGGGGCTCCATGGCGACAATGGACGCGATTTCGATGCGCTTGCGTTCGCCGCCGCTGAGCGTCTTGTCCACCGCGCGCGGCAGGAAGCGGCTCGGCTCCAACCCAACGAGGTCGAGCGCCTCCTGGATGCGTTTCCCATTCCCGGCCTTGGCGCCGGCGGCGATGAAGTCGCGCACGGAAAGCCCTTCGAACCGCGCCGGCTCCTGCCAGGCCAGGGTGATGCCGCGCCGCGCCCGTTCGTCGACTGGCACGCCGCGTAGCGACTCTCCCTCGAAGACGATGTCGCCTTCGTGATCGCGATAGCCCGCCAGGCCCATGATCGCATAGGCCAAGGTCGACTTGCCGGCGCCGTTGGGGCCGACGATGGCGTGGATGTGCCCGCGCCAGATGTCCATCGACAGGCCGTCCAGGATTCGCCGTTCGTTCAGCGTCAAGCCGAGGTTCTCAATGCGTAGAATGTCCATGGCCTCTTGCTTCTTGATTTGGATAAGAGCGGGGCGGCTGTCAAACGCGTCATGGTATGGTATGGCCCTGTCCGTATCAAGGAGGAACACTTCGGGCGTATGGCTGGCGGCGAATCGCGCGGCGATCTTTTGGGCGACGCGCGGACTGGAAAGCCTACGCCGCAAGAAGCGCCTGCTCGCGCGGCTGCCGACAAGCGCCGGCGGCTCCTTTCATCACCCCCGCGATTCATCGCCACTCGGCAATCGTGTCGATCGCCTTGCGCAGTCCGACAATCCCCGCCGGGGCCTTGCCTTCGAACGTCTGATCGTTGTTGAACAGGATGGCCCACGCCAGCCCGTCGCTGCGCATCGTTATCAGCGTCGACGTGCTCGGCAGGCCTCCGTTGTGCGTGTGAATGATCTTCCCATCTTGCCGCGCAACGGACCAACCGCCTAACCGCCTCACATTAAGAGTTGATTCGGCAGGAAAGCAAGTGTATGAAAAGGGAGAATTTTTCGGAAAAGAACATTTCGCGTTATACCGATGCGCGCCCGCCAGCGCTCTGCCCACATCCTGAAAAGGTTGCCGAGTTTCCCATGACCCATCTCCGAATTGCTCTTGCCTTCGTTCTTGCCGCGGTTGGGGGGATTCCCTGCTTCGCCGCGGCCCCCTCGCCTTCGGTCAAGGCCAGCCTGTATGGCTACGACGAAGCGCGGATGATTCCGGCCTCGACGCTCGACAGCCCCGAGGCAAACGACCCGTCCATCGCCGCCGGCCCCGACGGGTTGTGGATGGCTTGGCTGGAATTCGTCCCCGGCCAGGGCGACACGCTCCACGTCGGACGGCGCGACGGAGAGGGATGGGCGCTCAACGAACAGCCCATGGCGCAGCCGGCCAAGCTCGCCGATCCCACGTTGACCTTCGACGCCAAGGGGCGCCTCTGGCTGACCTACGAGACGGAGAACCCCGACGGGCGCCAATGGGACGTGTTCGCGCGGCAGCGGCTCGGCGACGGGCAGTACGGCGCGCCGATTCGCGTGAGCGCCGGCGCGGGAAGCGACATCAATCACCGCGTCGCCGCCGACTCCAAGGGCGGCCTGTGGATCGCCTGGCAAAGCGACCGGAAGGGCCAGTTCGACGTGATCGCCCGCTACATCGACGCCAACGGCCGGCTCACCGACGACGAGCATGCCCTCAGCGCCTCCCCTTATGGCGATTGGCGCCCCGCCGTCGGCGCCGCGGCCAATGGCGACGTATGCGTCGCGTGGGATTCGTACGACGGCGATAGTTATAACATCCTTGCCCGGTGGAGGATCGGCGGCCAGTGGCAGCCCGTGTTCGCCGTGGCCGCCACGCCGTCGTTTGAGGGGCGCGCGCAACTGGCCGCCGACCGACGCGGGCGCATGTGGGCCCTGTGGGAGGAAGGCCCCGTCAACTGGGGCAAGCCATTTCGCGGCGAGTTCAAGACGTGGAACAACGTGACGGACGACCGCGGCCCCCTGCATCGGTTTTACAGGCTGCGCGTGGCGCGAATCGAGGCCGACGGGGTCGTGCGTCCTCTTGCCGTTCCGCTTCCGATGCCGGGGCTGGAGGACGCGCGGGGCCGCGAGAACAAGCGCGAGGGCGTGGAGGAACTCGGCGCGTATTACGAGCGCGGCCAGCTGGCGGTGGATTCGTCCGACCGGCTATGGGTCGCCTACCGGCACTACGATGAGCTGCAATCCGGGATGGCCGCGCCGACGGCGCATCACGTCGAGCAGGGATGGCGAATTTACGCCCGCTGCATCGACGGCGAATCATGGTCGAGTCCTTGCAGTTTTGACATTCATCAGCGCGATGGGATGCAGCGGCTGAGCATCGCGCCGGCCGGCGACGGCTTGGCGCTGGCCTGGGCGTTCGGGCGCACCGACCGGCGTCCGAGGGAATCCTCGCCGCGCGGGGTGGCGTTCGCTGCGGTCAGCCAGAGCGGCGGCGCGCCCTCGGACCCGGCGTTGCAGCCCGCCGCGCCCGCCGTCGCTCCTCCCGCCGCGCGAAAGCCTTCCCTGCGCCTGGCGGCCGAG
>JAPLSS010000825.1 GCA_026398515.1 Candidatus Sumerlaeota bacterium
GTTTCGTTTCGTACTCGTCCCGCTCGCGACGGCTCAAAACCGACCAGGCCCACAGGTCCGCCCAGAGTTCCTGGTCCTCCACGATTTTCTCGATGCGGCAGCAGGAGGCGAAGGGCCCGGCGCCGCCGGCGCCGAGCAGAGCTTCCGCCTCGGCCCAGACGCAGAAGACGTCGGTCTTCTTCGGCCAGGCGCAGAAGTCCGTAAACCCTTGGGGGAAATAGAAACGCCAGTTGGTCCATTCCTCGACGAGGATGCGCAGGCGCCCCTCCGTGTCGGTCATCGTCATGTTCGAGCGCAGCCGGTGGCGACTCGCTTTGAGAATCTGGACGCGATTGCGCAGCGTCTCCCCCGCCCGCGGGTTCGGGCCGTAGAAACGCATGCGGGCCACGCCGACGGGAAAGACGACTTTCCCTCTGTCCAGATTCTCGATCGACCAATAGCCGGTGAAATGGCCCGCCGCGTCGAGAAGCACGGGGTCGAGAACGAAGCGCGGGGCGGCATTGTCGCGCAGAAGCCCTTCGCGGCCCAGCGCCGTCAGATCGCCTCGAACGCCCGCGGGACAAATGCCCTCGAACGCCGTGACGCCCTGAAGCAGAGGGCCGTGAAACAGGGCGCGCGTCTCGTAGGCCGCGCGCGCGGAGAGCGCGGGACGCCGCTCGCCGGGAAGCGGCGCCAAGTCGTCTGCGGACGCGGCGGGCGGATCGGGGCGCCGGTCCGCGAAGACGAACAGCGCCTCCATGGCCGGCGAGGGACGGCCTTCGGTCGGGACCCCGGGGGCGGCGTCCACGTGAAGCGCGGCATGCGTCTCGCCGCTCTTGCGGCGTTCGGCGCGCAGGCGCACCGGCGTAGGCTTGTCTTGCTTGACCGTCACCCACTGGGTGGCGCGGATGTTCCGGATCTCGACGATCGAGGCCCCCGGCGCCAGGAGGGCTGCGGCTTCGGCCATCATCTCCAGGCCGAAGGTCATGGGAAGAATCATGGTCGGCCGCAGCGACGGATCGGCGTCGGAGACTTCATGCGCGAACGCGTGGTGTTCCAGGTACGGCGCGCGGTGGCGATCCAGGACGCAGCGCGCTTCGAGGCCGTCGCCATCGCGCGTGACAATTTCGTCCAACAACGGCGTGCCGGAGGGCGTCGCCGGCGCAGTTTGCGCTTGCCGGCTTGGCCCGGCCTCCGGCAAGTCCGGCGGCGCTTGCGCCGCCTGCGGGTCCGGCGGCGTTTGCGCCGCCTGCGGGTCCGCCGGCGCGGCATGCCGGCCATCGCCGGGAGCGGCGCTCTCGAAGAAGCGCTTCATGACCGCCTGCTGTACGCCGAGGAAGTGATCCATGGTCCGCAAATGCCCGCGCATGGCCTCTTCCACGTCGGCGCCGGGGCCGGCCGCGAGGAATCCGCCCACGGGCGCCGCAAACGCCGCGGCCAGATCCGGCCAAGGCGAGGCTGGGGGCTGCGCGACAGTCGGGGTCTCGGGTCGAGGAGCCAGGGGGCGCTGGGCGACGCCCATCTGGAAGACGCGCACCGGCATCTCCACCAGACTCTTGCCCGCCTTGCGGGGGAAATCCGTGTCTACGTTGAACGTCAGTTTTCGGACGCGGCGGCGTTCGTAAAGGAAACCGGCGTTCAGGGCGACCCCCTCTGCGGCCAGCAGCCCGACGAGGCGATTCAGCTGGGAGACGCCGGACCGTTGGGCGACGTTGCACGGCACGGCCAGATGCTCCTGCTTGCGCAGGATGTCGTCGACGAAGGCGCTGAGGATGTTGCGGGGGCCGACTTCGATGAACAGCCGCGCGCCGTCGGCGTGCATCGCCAGGATCATGCGCCGGAACTCCACCGGCCGCGCCCACGACCCCGCCGACAGGTCGATAATCTGTTCCGCCTGGGAAGGAAACGGCTGGGCGGTAGCGCCCGAATAGAGCGCCCGTTGCGGCGGCTGAATCTCCAGCGTCCCGAGGTACAGGCGCAGCGGCTGGGTGAGCGCCTCGACCATCGGCGTGTGGTAGCCGCAGCGAAATGGCAGCGCGTCGCAAAAGATTCCCCGGCGTTTCAACTCCTGAGCCAGCCGCCCGATCTCCGCCGGCGTCCCGGCGAAGACCGTCTGGTTGGGGCAATTGTCATTGGCGACGAGAACCGCGCCGCCGATCTCCCGCGCCACGCCTTCAACCCGCTCGCGGGCGGCCCCGACGGCGAGCATGGCGGCTTCGGGCAGTTCGCCGCTGACCGACATCGCGTCGATGCGCCGGAGGTCGGCGACGCTCTTGAGCATCTCCTCGAACCGAAACACGCCGGCCTTGGCCATGGCGGCCCATTCGCCCGAGGAGTGGCCGGCGACAAAGTCGGGGGCGATTCCCAGTCCTTCGACGACCCCATCCATGGCCAGATCGCCCATCAGAACGCCGATGCGGCTGTGGGCGAATTCCCGCAGTTCCGGCGTGTATTGCGCATCGCCCCGCTTGTCGGACAGAGGGAAGAAGTAGAGGCTGGGGACATGCTTCACGCCGGCGGCCAGCGAAACGCGGTCGGCCTGATCGAACGCCTTGCGCACGCACGGAATCCGCAGGCACAGGTCCGCGAACATGCCGACGTAGGGGGAGCCTTCGCCCGGATAGAGGAACGCGACCTTTCCGCGCCGGCGCATTGGCTCGTCGAAGTAGAAGATCCCCCCGCGGTCCTTGATCTGGCGGCGCTGGGGCTCCGCCAGGCGTTCGCGGGCCAGGTCGAGCTTCCCGGCCAGGTCCTCCGTGGACTTCGCGACAATGGACAGACAGAGGGGGGAATCGGCCCCGTCGGCGTTCAGCGAGAACGCCAAATCGGCCAGGGCGGCTTGCGGCGCGGAGGCCAGGTAGCGGTTCAACTCCTCGGCGCGCCGGCGGATGTCTTCGCGCGAACGCCCGCGCAGCAAGACGACTTCGCTGTCCCATTCGAGCGCGTTGTCGCGCGCGTCCGATTCCCGCGGCGCTTCTTCGAGGATGGCGTGGGCATTGACGCCGCCGA
>JAPLSS010000147.1 GCA_026398515.1 Candidatus Sumerlaeota bacterium
TGGGCCTTGAGATCGTTCTTTGCTTCCCAGTAGCGCTCGCTGGATTCGAGCAACGCCTTGCTGGGAATGCAGCCGATGCGCAGGCACGTGCCGCCGAGCGCCTCCTCCTTCTCGATGCAGGCGACGTTCCAGCCGAATTGCGCGGCGCGCAGGGCGGCGATGTAGCCGCCGGGTCCGGCGCCGAGGATGATCAGGTCGTGGCGGGGCATGAGGGGATTCCTGGGTCGAGAAGGGCTAATGGACTTGATGGACGCGATGGACCTTATGGACGCAATGGACTTGCGGCGACCTCACTTTGTTCGCTCATAGAGAACCGCTTCCATGCGCTTATTATAGCGCGCGGCGGAGAGCGATTCAACCACGCGCCAGCCTTCGCCGAACCAGCGGCGTTCGATTTCCTGGCGCAGGCGGGGCGGGCCGGGTCCCCATTCCGAATAGGCGACCCAGACCGCGCTCCATTGCTTGAGGTCGGAGCCGCGGACCAGGATCGACCGGCCATAGACGAGGCGGGCCAGCGCGGGCGCGAGCGGGGTGTCGAGCAGGCGATGGCGGCCGGGCGTCGGGTCGTAGCCCATCAGGGTCCAGAACGAATGCGCGCCGGCGTGGAGGACGGGCGCGGCGGCGGCTTCGGCGTTCAGCTCGACGCGGGCGCGGTCGAGATCGCGCGCGATGTTGCGGCTGACGTCGCGGATGTCGACGCGGAGCGAGGCGATGCTCGAAGAAAGAAGGACGGCGCCCACCGCCGCCGAAACGACCCAGCGTATCCATCGCCCCAGGTTCGGAATGCGACCTTCAGGTCGTAGCGGTTTTTCAGCCTCAATGCGCTTCATACGACCTGAAGGTCGCACTCCGAACCTGGGGGGCAGCGAGGCGATGCCCTGGGCGGCGCAGGCGAATCCCAGCGGCAGCATCGGCAGCACGAAGCGCGGATAGAAGCGTCCGCCCACCGACATGAAGGCCAGCGCCAGCAGCCACGGGATGACAAGAAACGCGGCGAAGAACGGGCGGGCGCCGGGCGCCGCGCGCAATCGGGCCAACCCCAGCAGGAAGAGAAGGAACAGCGCCCCCGCGAAGCCCAGCGCCGTCCATTGGCGAACTGCGGCCAGCGCCGCCGGCGACGGGAACAGCCAGTGGTCGAACGGGAAGGCGGGGATGAAGCCGAGCGAGGTCTCCAGCGCGCGGTTGAGGAAATCGACGGTCGGGTTGAGCGACGGCGTTTGCTCGGCGGAGCGCAGACCGTGGAACGAGTTGATCAACACGTGCCCCATGGCCGTGTAAAGCCAAGGAAGATAGAGAAGCGTCGAAACCAGGGCGCTGACGGCGGCGCGAACCATGGCGCGTCCGACGTCGGGTTCGCCGTCGCGCCGGACGAAGGCGAGAACAATGAGAAAGCCGATGAGGAACGGGGCGGAGAAGTAGTGGGTGTACGTGGCGGCGACCCCGCAGACGAGCGTCGCGCCGATGCGCCAGGGGTCCGGACGGCGCAGCGCGGCAAGGCCGAAGACCATCATCGCGGCGATCAGGAGCGCCTGCAGGGAATACATGCGCAGCTCCTGGCCGTAGTAGATCGCTTGGGGGGAGATGGCCAGGAAGGCCATGGCGCCAAGGGCGATTCGCGGGCCGGCCAGCGATCGCGCCAAGGCATAGGCGACAGGCAACGTCGCCGCCGAGCACAGGGCCGAGAAGAGCCGCGCCCACGTCACGCTATGGCCGAGGAGCATCCAGAAACGCAGGAGCCAGTAGTAGAGCGGCGGGTGAACGTCGAAGGCCAGGGCGTGGTTCATCGCCCCGGCGCCCAGGCGGACGAAGGCCAGGCTGTAGCCCTCGTCGTGCCAGAGGCTGCGCGCGTCGATTCCCCACACGCGAAGCGCCGCGCCGGCGGCGAGGATGAGGGCGAAGAGCGCGGCATGGATGATCCGTGCTCGCCGATTGGGCGGCATAGGAAGTCCCGATTGAAGTGGCGTAGGCTTTCCAGCCTGCGCTTCTTCGTATTCCCGCTGTTTGAGCATGCGCAGGCTGGAAAGCCCTCGCCACTAGAACTCCAGCTCCCGCCAGCGGCGCAGTCCCAGGCGCATGGGGATGACGATGGCCGCGGCGTTGACGACGAACAGCGCCGCCCCCAGAACACCCAGCAGCCAGCGGCGCTCGTCCAACACGCTCCAGCGCCCGGTGGCCAGTAGGAACGCCGGCCACAGTTCGATGGCGATGACCAGCGCCACGTAGCCCAAACTGAGGAAGATGTTCATCGTCCCGCCCATGCCGTTGGCGATGCGCGCCGGGTTGTCCTCCTTGAAATTCGGCGTCAACGCCCCCAGGCCCACGCTTAAACTGGTCAGCGCGAACGACATGAACACCACCGTCAGGAGCGACAACGCCATCATCCACGGCTCGACGTCGAGCACCCAATTCGACAGCAGCGTCAGCGACAGGGTCAGCGCCAACGAGGTCGCCCAGCACAGCCAGTATTTCTCCCACACCAGGGTTTCGCGGCGGATCGGCGCCAGCCCCAGCGCCCAGAACTGTTTCCCCTCGAGGCTGAGCATCGGGTAGACGAAACGCGTCGTCAAGATGGACAGGACGAAGCACGCGGAGCCAAGGTTGAAAAAGGAGAGGAGCATTTTCCAGAAGGGATTGCGCAGCGAGAAAGCGCCGCTGCCCGCCGACACCGACCGCAGGTTGGCCACGTAGATGAACAGAAGGCCGAACAGGATCATCAATTGCGACCACTGCGCCGGATCGCGCCAGAAGGTCTTGACGTCTTTGTTGACGATGGCGCGGACGGGCGGGCGCAGCAGCGACAGGAGTGAATCCAGGCGCGACCTCGCCGGGCGCGGCTCGCCGTTGAAGCAGGCGGCGCCAGCGCCGCCGAGGCGCCGGCGCGGGGTCGAACTCTCGCCCGCCAGCAGCCACCCCCGGTAATACAGGCGCGGAGCCAGCCACGCGCACAGTTGGAATAAGAAGAGCGCGTTCGCCGCCAGCAGCGCGAACCAATAGGCGTAGCGCTTGAGATCGGTCGTCGTGGCGGCCAGCATGCCCTGCATCAGCCAGGCGCTGGGAAGGATCGGGGCGTCGCCCACGCGCAGGAACGACTGGATCTCGCGGAAGCTCTGGAGTTCCGAGCTATTCACCGCCGTGCGCAGCCCCATCAGGCGCACCATCAGGACGGCCAGCGCCATGCCCAGGGCGCCCAGCAGGAGCGCCATTCGGAACGCCTTGCGCGCGGGGAAGAGAGAGGACAGCGTCATCGTCAGCAGCGCGCCAAACCCGGCCGGGATGAGAAGAAACGGAATGATCAGCGCGCCGGTCAGCGCGTAGCAGGAGAAGGGGGCGTGGCGCGCGGCGCCGAAGGCGGCGATCAGCGGCAGGCACAGGACGGCGAACGCCCACGAGGAATAGAAGATTGATTCGACGAAGCGCAGGAAGAAGATCGCCGGGCGCTCGACGGGCAGCGCCATGTAGAAACTCACCTCGCGCGAGATGTAGGCGGTCGACAGCGTGACGATCAGGTTGGAGAAGACGAGCATCGAGAAGAAGCCCATGAAGACCAGCCCGACCAGGTTGTCCATCAGCGCCGGGCCGATGACCTCGATGTCCTCGAGGTAGTTGAACAGAATGCGGAAGAAGAAGAAGCCGCCGAGGAGCATGGCGAGGATCATGAACAGGAAGACGCCCAGGTGGATCTGCACGTGCCGTTTCAGACGCCGCAGATGGTTCGCCACGATGCGCCGGCGGGCGCGCAGAATGAGGCCAAGGTTTGACATCCCCGTCCGACTCCGCTTCAATAGGGGTAAATCTGCCATGGCGACGGCCGCCGTGTCAAAACCCGTTCGCGGGGCAAGAGAAACGGGCAAAGGCGGGACACGGGCAAGCGCGGCTTGACAATCATTAGCAATTTTGCGAACATCAACTATGGAGCAGAGGGCTTGGCATGCCGGCCGTGGCATTGAAGGCTTTTCGAGAGGAGGGGGCTCCGTTCCGCTGCTGGAATGGCTGGAAGGATTGCAGCCGCGAGCGCGACTGAAATGCCTGGCCCAGCTTAGGCGTCTCCGCGAGGCAGGCTATGAGTTGCGTCGGCCGGCCGCCGATTACCTTCGCGATGGCGTGTACGAGCTACGAGTCCAACTGGAGGGCCTTCAACATCGCATACTCTACTTTTTTCACGGGCGAACAGCGGTCGTGCTTTCTCACGGACTCATCAAGCCAGGCGCGAAGGTTCCGCCCAAGGAAATCGACCAGGCCGTGAAGCGCAAACGTTTGTTTGAATCCGATCCGGATCGCCATACGTTTCTGGGAGAACTCCCATGGGAAAACTGATGGAAAAGCGAAGGACCAAGGATGCCTTCGAAATCTTGTATGATCGTTTCGTGCGCGGCAAACCTGAAATGGAGCGGATGTTTGAGGAGGAGACGATCAATGCCGAAATCGCTCAGCAGATTTATGATCTACGCACGCAGGCTGGCCTGAGTCAGCGGCGGTTGGCGGAGAAGATCGGCACGACGGCCTCAGTGATTTGCCGCTTGGAGAGCGCCGACTACAAAGGGCACTCGCTGGCCATGCTCAAACGCATCGCCGCGGCGCTGCATTATCGGGTGGACGTGCGCCTTGTGCCCGCGGGCAATGGGCCGCGGACACCGCGGTCGGGACGCAGGAGCGCGGAGTAAGGAAACGGCTCGCACTCCATGCGCACCGGCGGGGCATCGCGAGTGTTCGAAGTCGGTTCCCCGCGACACGAGCGTTGATGCGTCATCGGCACGACACAACAAGGAGAACCAGAATGAACAATGTGAGGCGATCAATTCTTGGAATGGCGATTCTGGGCGCTTGCGCGGGCGCCGCGATGGCGCAGACGGCGGGTTCGAAACCGGCGTCGGCGGCGATGCCCGCCGCGGCGATCCCGGCGGCTTCGAGGCCGGCATCGGCCGCGTCGTTTGGCGGAGCGGGCGCGGCGGGGGCGGAGGAACTGAAGGTCGGCGACCCGGCGCCGGATTTTGCGCTCCCCAAGCCGGGACGCCCGGCCGGCAGCGACGAGGTCGTCAAACTTTCCGACTACCGGGGGCAGAAGAACGTCCTGCTGGCGTTCTACGTGCGCGCGTTCACCTCGGGTTGCACTCTGCAACTGTGCGGCTATCGCGACGATACGGCGATGTTCCAACAGGCCCAGACCGAAATCCTGGCCATCAGCGCCGACACGCCGGTGGACAACGAGCGGTTCAAAACGCAGGAGGAGTTCGCGTTCCCCGTCCTCGGCGATCCCAAGGGCGAAGTCATCAACAAGTACGGCCTCGGCGTCTGGATGCCGAATGGAACCCTGGTGGCCCGGCGAGCGGTCTTCCTGATCGACAAGCAAGGGGTGATTCGCTACGTCGACACGAATTACAGCGTCCACGACAGCAAGGACGCGCTGTACCAGGCCATCCAGGCTCTGAGCGGCGAGGCGGCCTCCGGCCCAGTGGCGTCGAAGTCGGTACCGGGCGCTTCGGCTTCCTCCGCCCCGGCGTCCAAGCCGGCGTTCAGCTCCCCATCCTCGACACAGCCGAATCTGAAAGCGGCCAAATACTACTACGCTGACAAGAGTAAGAAATATCATCTGGATCCCAATTGTTCCGGCCTATCGCAATTCCGGAAATATCCGATCCATGAAACCTCAGAGCCACCGGCGGGCTTAGAGCCCTGCAAGATGTGCGCTGGAGGCTGATAAGCGAGAGCGTCCGGTCACCGGACAGGTGTTGGATCAAGCTGGCCGTTTCGCGGCCTACTGTCCGTCCACGGCCCGCTTTGCATCGAATCCAAAGCGGTGTCGCCGCTTCGCTCTGCCACCGCGCTCCAAGGCGCTTCGCGCAATAGCAATTGACGCCCTCTCAGTGCCTGAACAGGGCTAGACCGACAACTCACGATTGGGAATCGCCGATGTCTTGTCTGTTTCCTCTGGATCATCTTGCCAATCCCGCAAAGACCGACGAATGCCTGTTCCAAGCGGGACTCAGCCGCGCGGCGGCGGGGGAGAAGGCGGCGTTGATGGCGCAGGCGGCGCGCGCGCTGATCGGCGCGGGGCTGGCGCCGAACGCCGAGGCGCGTGCGCTGTTCATCCCGGGCCGCATCGAGGTCCTCGGCAAGCACACCGACTATGGCGGCGGGCGCAGCATGATCGCCGTGCCCGAGCGCGGCTTTGCGGTGGCGGCCTGCCCGCGCGCGGATTCGACCCTGCGCATTCTCGCCGCGGCGACGGGAGAGGAATGCGCGTTCGAGTTGCGGGGCGATCTTCAGCCGCCGCTGGGCCATTGGACCAATTATCCGATGACGGTGGCGCGGCGGGTGGCGCGCAACTTCCCCGGCCGGTTGCGCGGGGCCGACCTCGCCTTCCTCAGCGATCTGCCGCCGGCCGCCGGGATGAGCAGCTCCAGCGCCCTGATGGTCTCGATCTTTCTGGCGCTCTCGAAGATCAACACCCTGGAGGCGCGCGAGGAATACCGCGCGAACATCGGCGGTCTGGAATCGCTCGGCGAGTATTTGGGCACGGTGGAAAACGGCCAGACCTTCGGCTCGCTGGCGGGCGACAAGGGCGTCGGCACGTTCGGCGGCAGCGAAGACCATACGGCGAT
>JAPLSS010000109.1 GCA_026398515.1 Candidatus Sumerlaeota bacterium
CGGCCTCGCCGACGCCGTCGACCGCGGGCCGCGCCCACAGCGAGACCGCGCCGCGGGGCTTGTTCAGATGGCCCGGCTCCGGGTAGCGCAACGCCTGCCCCTCGGCGAACTGCGCCGCCTGTCCGCGCACGCCGTCCACAAGCGCCGGCAGGTTCTTGTTCGTCGGCGCCGTTCCCTCGGACGAAGCCGTCGCGGCTTGGAAGCCGTGTTCGAAATCCAGGTCGAACAGAACGGCCGGCGGTTTCGACCCGTCCACGCGGTCGCACGGCCCGCGATAGGCCGCAGGGGAGGATTCCGGCGCGGCCCCGGCCATCGCGCGCCAGAGAAGATGCGTCTTCAGAAACTCCAGTTCCGCCCCTTCCGGCGCGGGATTGTCTTGCGAATAGAGATCGAACTCCAGGCCCAGCGCGTCGTACTTCTCTTTCAACGGCATGCCGAGACACACGTGGTGAATCCAGTCTTTCTGCGACGCGCCTTCGGGAAACGGCGCATCGCTCAGCCGGCCGTGGTAGATGACGAACAGCGGCGGATCGTCTTTGGTGGCGTGGGTGAGGGGCGAGGCCTCCGCCGTCCGCTCTTTCATCTCGGGGGTGTCCAACTCCTCGGGTGTCGCGACGCCGTACAATTGCAGGATGGCGCCGCGCATCGCCTTCGCCCCCGTCAGTTCCATGATCCGTTCGGGCTGAATCGTCGACGGCGCGCCACGGGCGGCCACGCATTGGACCCGCGTCGATTCGCGGGCCACCGTGTCCGTGCTGCGCCGGTCGGCGAGGTCGTCGTGCAGAGCGATCCACAGCGCCATCGTTCCGCCGGCCGATCCGCCGGAGAGCGCCACGCGCCCCGGGTCGATGTTCCATTCCTTCGCCTTCGCGCGCACGAACTGGACGGCCCGCGCCCCGTCCAGCATCGGCGCGGGAAACGGCGCGTCGGTGCTGAAGCGATAGTTGGCCGAGACGACCGTTATGCCGGCCGCCAAACACGGCTCGAAGGCGGGAAATGTCAGCACGTTGGACTTGTCCCCGGCTTTGAACGAGCCGCCGTGGTAGTAGATCAGAACCGGCGCCGGCCCGGCGGATTCCGCCTTCCAGACATCGAGGACGTCGCGAGCGTGGGCGCCGTAAGAGACGTCGGAGAGCGTCGGAGGAATCGAACTGGCGCGCGCCTCCGCGTCTTTGGCCTTTGGTTTGGCGGCGGAGGCTTCGTGATGCGCAAGTGTCCAGGCCAACGCCAGGCCTGGAAGAACTCGGATGACCCTCAGATTGGCCATGCTCTCCAGATCCTTCTTTGAAATTCGCTCGAGTTCGTAGTCCCGCCTTTAGGCGGTCCTTGGGCAGACGAACCGGACCCAGAAACCGCAAGACCGCCTAAAGGCGGGACTACGAATTCACGGCGCCTTCATTCGTTGCACATCCTCATAGCCGGGCGGCGGATTCGCCGGCGTCGGTTTGATCTCGATCTCCTGGCCCTTGTCTCCGCTCACCAACCGCCACGTCCCGGGTTGTGCAACGAACCACGCCGAGCCGTCGGGGGCGACGAGGAGGCCCTGCGGTTCGGCGACGGCGGCGGCGGCGGGCGTCAGGAAAGCGATGGAATTCGGCGCCAGGCCGCTCGCCAGCGCCTCGCCGCTCAGCGCGCCGGGCAGCGGCTCGAGATCCACCTTCATGTATTGCTGAAAGAGCTCGTGGAACAGCTTCGCCGCGGGCGCCTGGGGCGCGGCGGGCTGCTTCGGGTCGCACCAGTTGGGCATCTCCGACCACAGCCCGGCGACCTTTGTGTCGCGGTTGCCCAGGCCGCTCGCGCTGAGCCATTGAATCTCGAACGGGTCCGGCCTCCCCCACGCAATGATCGGCAATTGCTGGACGAACATGCCGGTGCTGCCGACGGCGAAGGACTTCTCATAGAACGTGCGCAAGAACTCCTCCATCTTCCCAGGTTCTCTGACGCCCCCATAGATCTCCTTGCACAGAAACGGCGTGCCGCGTTGGCCGCCGCGTTCGAGGAACGAGTAGTCGAGCTCCGTGCCGCCCTGCTTCCCGGTCGGCGACTGGCCCCAGGCCGACACGTCGCTGTCGTCGGCCAGCGGGCGTTTCGACGGATCGTTGGCCCTCACCGCCTCGGCGATCCGTTTGACGAAGTCTTCGCGCGAGATGAAATTCAGCTGGTGGTTTGGGAGAACGTCGGTCGGGCGCCAAAGGAGGATGGACGGATGATTGCGGCGGGCGCGGACCCATTCGGCCGTGGTGGCGGCCATCCAATCGGTCCATTCCGCCTCGCCCGTCGACTGAATCTGCGGCCGCCCGTCGCAGAAGAAGCCGCCAAGGACGAACATGCCGGTCTCGTCGCACACGTCGAGCCACGGCCTCCCCAGATCGTCCCAGTGGCCGTGGAGCGAGTTGAGGCCCGCCAGCTGCATCGCGCGCGTCATCGCTTCGAAGGGCCGGCGGTCATTGAGGCAGCGGACCGGGGGGAGCTTGCTGTGGTACGTCCCCGCCATCCACAGTTTCTTGCCGTTGAGCATCACGTCTTTCCCGTCGATCCAGACTTCGCGGAACCCGAAGCGGGTGAACTCGCGATCGACGACCTGGTCGCCGCGCAGCAGTTCGGCGCGCAACGTGTAGAGCTTCGGCTTGCCATAGGGCGGCGTGCCCCAGAGAACGGGGTTCTCCCATGTCGCGGAGAGTTCGACTTTCCCTTCGGCGCCGGCGGATTGCGCGGGCAATTCCAAGACGGCCTTCTCCCCGTCCAGGACCGTCGCGCGCACGCTCAGCGGCGAATCGGCGCCGGCCGGGGCGGCCATGTGCGTCGACACCTTGATCGACTTCTCCCGCACCGAGGTTTCCACGAACACGTCGTCGAAGCGCGTTTGCGGACGCCAGGACAGCGTGATGTCGCCGCCGACGCCGATCCAGTTGCGCTGATCCGCTTGCTGGGTCGCCGGGCGGTAGGCGTTGCAGATCATCTCATCCGTGATGTCGGCGTTCGGGCGGACGTAGCGGCCCGAGGCGTTGTGGACGTAAATCGCGATCACGTTCTTCTCGCCCGGCTTGAAGGCGTCGGTCACGTCAAATTCGAACGGCGTGTATTGCCCATAGTGCTCGCCCATCTTCTGGCCGTTGCAGAAGACCGCGGCATAGTGGCCGACCTTCTCCAATTCAAGGAAGAACCGGCGATCAGGCGCGCCCCATTCCTTCGGCGCGTCAAGCGCGAGGCGATGCCACTGCGCCTTGACGCTCTTGTCGACGATCGGAATGGCGGGGACGCGGGCCGCGGTCCAACCGGATTCCGGCATCTTCATCTCGTCGTCGGCGGGGGCGATTTCCCACTGGCCGTTCAGGCAAATGCTGGCGCGCAAAGCGTCGGTCGGAACGCTTTCGGCCGCAGAGGCGTTGGAGAGGCCCAAACAGGGATTCAAAATCAGCATCCAAAAAACTGGTGGAAAGCCAAACACGCTCCGTTCGTGGAGAACAAGCATCGGAGGACTCCTTGGATCGGTGTGGACGTCACTGAAATAACGCTTACTCTCTCCAAACCGAATTGGCAATTCAAAGGAGATGCCACTGAGGCCAATGCGAATGGGAGTATGGAGTCCCGCCTTCAGGCGGTTCGTTAGCGGAATTTGGGATTGCGGGCCTCAGCAGGGCCCGCGGCATTCCGCTAACGAACCGCCTGAAGGCGGGACTCCATACTCCCATTCGCCAGAAACCAAGCCCGGGCAGGTGGACCAATCCTGCTATGGCGCCGTCAGTTCCCCGATCATGTTGAGCAGCGGCTCGCGGCCGAGGCGCGTTTTCGCCGAAAAAACGGCCAGTTCGGCGTCGTCGGGCAGGCCGAGTGCGGCGCGGACCTTGCGCTCCTGCTCGCGGAATTGGGCCAAGGTGAGTTTGTCGCGCTTGGTGAGAATCGGCAGGTAGGGAACATTCGCCGCCTCCAGCCATTCGATCAACTGGAGGTCTTCGGCGCCGGGAACGCGGCGCGCGTCGAGGATGACGATCATCACGCGCAACGCCGCGTTATCGCGGATGTAGGATTCGATGAGCGGCTTCCACGCCTCGCTCACGGAACGCGAAACCTTCGCGTAGCCGTAGCCGGGCAGGTCGACGAAGTAGAACGCCCCGTTGATCAGGAAGTAGTTCACCTCGCGCGTACGCCCGGGCGTGCCAGAGGTGCGCGCCAGACCGCGGCGATTGACGAGCGTGTTGAGCAGGCTCGATTTCCCCACGTTGGAGCGCCCGGCGAAGGCGACCTGGGGCAGGCCGTCGCGGATCAAGCCCTGCGGCGAGACGGCGCTTTTCACGAATTCGGCGGATTTGATGAGGAAGTCGGCCATGGGATTCTCCGCTGAGCGGCTGCGATGGACGGGATGGACGACATGGACGATGTGGACTATTCCAACGGGTCCATCTTGTCCACTCAGTCCACTTTGTCCATGTCGTCCACCCCGATTTCCACATTCTATTGGAAATGCCAGGCGGTCTCGGCGATAGTGCTCCTGAAGGAAATCGACCGCTGAGCCTGGAGCCTCTCCATGTCCGAAACGCCCCCCGAGGCAATTGACGAAGGCCCGTTTCCCATTCGCGGGTATTTGATCCTCAACGCGCTGGTCTGGGCGTTGTCGCTTCTCATGGTCCTGGTGATCCGATGGCGGGTGCATGACACGACCGGCGTGCTTTTCTTCGCGCTCGCCATCCCCATCGGGTTCGGCGTTGTGTCGATCTTCGACGCCATCTATGATCGCGTCAACGCGCCCCGTAACTGATTTTCGATTTTTGATTTTCGATCTGAAAGGCGATTGACGGCCAACGGAACACACGGAATACGCGGAAGGAACGCGGGGTCCGCCGGCGGCCTTGTTTTCCGTGTGTTCCGTGGTTGTCCTGTCGTTCCAATCGAAAATCGAAAATCCCAGATCCCTTACATTTCGTCCGGCGCCGACACTCCGATCAAGCCCAGCGCGTTGGCCAGGACGGTCTTGAGCGCGGCGATCAGGCACAGGCGCGCCTGCGTCAGCGCCGGATCGTCGGGCACGACGAAGCGCAGCGACTTGTCCCGTGTCCCGCGCGTGAACCAGGCGTTGAACGTCTGCGCCAGCTCCATCAGGTAATTGGCGATGTGCTGCGGCTCGAGCGCCCGCGCCGCCGACTCGACCACCTCGGGATACCGCCCCAACGCCTGGATCAGCGCGCGCTCTTCCTCGATGGTCAGCCGGCCCAGGTCCGCGCCCTCCGGCCCCTTCCACTCCACGCCTTCTTCCGCCGCCTTCTGAAACAAACTGGCGCAGCGGGCGTGCGCGTATTGCACGTAATAGACCGGGTTCTCCATCGACTGGCTCTTGGCCAGGTTCCAGTCGAAATTCATCTGCGCGTCGGCGGAGCGCATGACCATGAAGAAGCGCACCGCGTCGACGCCCAGTTCGGCGATGGCGTGCGAGAGAGGCAGAAAATCGCCGCGGCGCGTCGAGATCTTGATCCGCTCGTTGTCCTTCAGCAGCGTGACCATCTGGATAATGACGAACTGGATCTGGTCGGCGTTGTGGCCGAGATTCTGCACGCCGGCGCGCAGGCGCGGGACATAGCCGTGGTGGTCGCCGCCGAGGACGTCGATGGCGCGATGGAAACCGCGCTGGAACTTGTTTTCGTGATAGGCGAGGTCGGGCGTCACGTAGGTCTTGGCGCCGTCGCTCTTGATGACCACGCGGTCCTTCTCGTCGCCGAACTGTTCGGAGCGCAGCCACCACGCCCCGTCCTTCTCGTAGATCTGGCCGAGCGACTTCAGTTTCTCCAGCGCGCGATCGACCGACCCGTCGCGATAGAGCGACGATTCGCTGAACCAGACGTCGAAGCGGATGCGCATGTCGCGCAGGTCTTTGTCGATGGTCTGCAAGATGCGCGAAGCGGCGAAGCGGGTGAAGAAAGGCGTGTCCAGATCGGCGATGGGCCGGCCGTCGAACTCGCGGAGCGATTCCTCGTAGGCGTGAAGATACGGATTCGGCTCTTCGCCGCCGGCCTTTCCGTGGAGGAACGCGTCGGCGTGGAAGATGCCTCCGTGCGACTTCAGTTCCTGGGCGATGTCCACCATGTAGGGGCCTTGGTAGCCGTTCTCGGGCAGCGGCTCGTCTTGGCCGAGCGCCTGAAGATACCGTGCGTGCAACGAACGCCCAAGAGTGTCCATCTGCACGCCGGCGTCGTTGAAGTAATACTCGCGGGTGACGGCGTGGCCGGTGGCTTCCAGCAGGCGCGCGGCGCAATCGCCGACGACGGCGTTGCGCGCGTGGCCGATGTGGAGCGGGCCGGTCGGGTTGGCGCTGACGAACTCGACCATCACCTTCTCGCCCTGGCCCATTTCGGAGCGCCCAAAGGCCGCGCCCTTCTCCAGGATGCCGCGCAGGATGTTGCCCGACGCCGCGACGCGCAGGCGGAAGTTGACGAACCCCGGCGCCACCGCTTCGGCCCCTTCGAGGAAATCGACGCCTTTCAACTCCTCGACAAGGTCGCGGGCGATTTCGATCGGAGGGCGGCGCAGAGTCTTCGACAACTGCAACGCGAGGTTCGTCGCATAGTCGCCATGTTCGCGGCTCTTAGGCGGCACGACCTGGACCGCGCCCGCGAACGCCGCCGCCCCCTGCTTCTCGCACAGCCGCCCCGCCGCCTGCGCCAACTGCTCTTCCAACGCCCGTTTGAAATCCATGCCCCCGACCTCGATGCAGAATTGCATGAGGCCTAATGCAGAGGCGGTTGCGTGTCAAGGCGGCAAGTCGCGGCTTGTCCTGCGCGGTTTCTGGGGGCGCGGGTGTCCTCTCCCGCATTGAACCGCATCGGATTGTGATTTATTGCGGGTGAGGACACCCGCGCTCCCGGCAACCGCACTCCCGCAGCATCCTGCCCTCGATAGAAATGAACCCAGGCTACACTGCCTGATGCCCCCCGAACGCACTCCATGGAATTCCCTGGACCATCACTGAAATCCGGAGCAAATCTCCACCGTTCCGAGGGGGCCGAAAATGGACACGCTCTTGGACGTTGTTGAAGTCGAGGCGCACGAAGACAACACGCTGCTCATTACGTTCGAGAACGGCGAACGTCGCCGGTTCGATATGGAACCCTATCTGAACAAGAAGCCCTTTCTGAAACTACGCCATCAGTCGCTCTTCCTGAAGGCGAAGGTGGCTTACGGGACGGTAATCTGGCCGGGAAACATCGATATCGCCCCTGAGTCTCTCTGGGACCGGTCGGACCCCGTGGAATAGAGTATCCTGTCCCCAAATTAAGCCAAACAACCATCTATTCCTTCTCATCAATACCGTACACCTCACAGGTATAGCCGCCCTTTCCTGATAGAGCGATCACAACGGACTCGGCTGATGCGCCGATAGCCGTTACGGACTTCCTCCCCTCCTTTCTCGAAAGCGGGATTTCCCCTAGCGTCCGAAGTGAATAATCCAGAACCAGAAGTTTCTCGTCCGTGTACTCCGTTTCACTGTTATTGAGTACGAACTGCTGAACGACAACAAACGCATGCTTTGGAACGTAATAGTATGTATTCTCAGATTCCGTGCCGGGAGAACAGTCGGGGAAGTCCCACCGCTGATGCGTATCTACGTTGTAGAGAAGGCACCCGCCTCCTGTTTTGATAAAGACATTCCGGTTCTCCTCATCATAAGTAAACTGTTTGATCACCCCATATGGGTCCGGTGTCATAGCGACTTGATAGCGCACCCCATCTTTGACGGCAAAGAAGCCAATTGTCGAATTATCTACCAATGATGGCACGCCGTCCACGACGGAGTCCGGAGAATAGTTAGCAAGTGACCGATCAGGCGGAAGGATATTC
>JAPLSS010000367.1 GCA_026398515.1 Candidatus Sumerlaeota bacterium
CCCCGCCACTCGAACGTCCGACTGTATGGAGTCTATAACATGGAACGTGAAACTTGACACCTGAAACTCGTTGGGCGGCGCAGGCTGTCCCGCCCGTGATTTCCACAATGGCTGGCGTGGCCCGACATCGCTGGCGGGAAGGCCCGCGGCGCGGAGACTTCCATCCCTGGCGTTACGGCTTCGTTTCGACGGCCGCCGGCCCCGTCGCCGCGGCGGCCCCGCCTTGCCCGGATGGCGCGCCATAGGCTTCCAGGTTCTTTCGCGCTTCCTCGAAATCCGGATTGAGGCGCAACGCCGCGCGGAACTCCTCCAACCCCTCGGGAACGTGTCCCGTCTGACACAGCGCCAGGCCGTATTGGTTGTGCGCGACCGGATCGTTCGGACCGAAGGTCAAAGCGGCGCGGAACTGCTCCAGTCCCTCGGGGATCCGCCCGGCCTGCAAGAGCGCCGCGCCGTAGTTGATGTGCCAGATCACCAGGTTCTTCCGCGCCAGGTCGTAATCCGGCTGGAGGGTCCGCGCGATGCGGAACTGCTCCAATCCTTCGGGAACGCGATTCGTCTGACACAGAGCCAGGCCGTAATTGTTGTGCGCGATGGCGTTCTGCGGTTCGAGGTTCAGGGCTTCCTCATAGAATTGGATGGCCTTGTCGAGCCGTCCCTTCTGCTGCCACGCCGCGCCCAGGTTAATCCGCGGCTTCACATCCAGGGGCTTCAGTCTTGCGGCTTCCTCATAATCGCGGATCGCGGCGTCGATCTGGCCGGTCTTGTGGAGCGACCGTCCCCGGTTGAGCCGCGCCTCGAAGTTGATCGGGTTCAGCTCCAACGACTTGTTGAGATACGGCAGGGCCTCGGCCCACCTCTCCTGTTCGTTCAACGCGTGGCCCACGTTGTTTTGCGCGCTCCAGCTGTTGGGGTTCAACGCGATGTTGTAGCGGAACAGCCCTTCCATGTCCTTGTAGAGCGCCGCCTGGCGCCAAGTCAGCGCGCCCAGGGCCGCCAGCAGCGCCCCCGCCGCCACCGCGGCCAGGCGCGGCCCATGCGGCCTCCATTTCGCCGCCCAGCGGGCCGCGGGCGGCACGGCCAACAGCGTCAACCCCACGCTGGCCATATACTGGAAGCGGTCGCCGACGAACGATTGGTTCATGAACGTGAAATCCACGAAGCCCAGGATGGGCGCGTACGTCGCGGCGGAGAACAACAGCGCGGCCAACGGGCCGCGGCCCCAGACCCTCGTTCCCCACGCGAGGACGCCCGCCGCGGCCAGGCACGCCGCCGGGAACATCCAGGCCGGCGGCGAACTCGCGCGAATCTCCCAGCGCGGGTAGACGGGCATCAGATGCAGCGGCCAGAAAATCTTCCAGACGTAATGCCAGAACGCGCGGCTGGCCGCCAGAACGCGCTGGGCGAACGACAGATTCGAGGCATACTGATGGTACAGCTTGACATTCGACGCATCCCACAAGGCGATCGCCCCGGCCACGACGAACAGGGGCGCCAGCGCCGCCGCGTCGCGTATCGTCAGACGCCCGTTCTTCCACCACAGCCACAGCGCCAGCGCCGCGGGAAAGGTGACGGCCATTGACTTGCACAGCATGGCGCCCACGAGGAGCGCGACCGTCCCGGCGTACGCGCGCCAGTCGCGCCGCCGCTCGAAGCGCAGGAAGGCGAAAAACGCGCACAGGTAGAACAACGTGTACAGCAGGTCCTTGCGCTCGATGATCCACGCCACCGATTCCACGTGCGTGGGATGCAGGCCGAAGATCGCCGCCACGACCCATGCCCCGGGCAGGCCGAATCGGCGCAACAGAAGCCACAACAGAACGGCGTTGACGGAGTGCAGGAACACGTTGGTCTTGTGAAAGATCGGCGCCATCTGGTCCAGCGCCGGCAGGTTCGGCCCCCGGTTCCGGAGATGGGCCTCCAGCCAGAAACTGGTGTAGGTGATCGGCCAGAAGTGAGGCTCGTGCCGGGCGTTGGCGGCAGGGTCGGTCCACAGAAGACGCAGGCCCTCGGCGTCCCGCAACAGGTAGTTGTCCCACACCGCCTCGTCGTCCCAGACGTATCCCGCGTTCAGCGCCGGCCGATAGGCGATGAACACCATCAGGACGAGAGCCGCGCCCAAGGCGATTTGCGGCCAGACGGCGAGAATCCGCCGCGGCCAAACGGCGAGAATCCGCCGCGGCGCCCGCGCCTGCGGCCGCGGCCGCCGATTCGGCGATTGGGGCGCTGGGGATCGGGATTTCCGGGAGCGGTCGGCCCTTCGTGCGGCGGTTTTCCCCATGAATCTCAAACCCTCTTCCGCGCGCGGCCCGCGCCGCTCGCATCACGACACGCAAAGATGCTAGGAGATCGCCCGGCAGGATGCAAATGCGGAACGCGCGCCGCAACGAGTTCCAAGCAATCCCCAGCGGGTCAGGCAATTCGCTTCCACCCCGTCCACCCTGTCCATCCCGTCCATTCTGTCCATCCCGTCCACCCCTCCACCCCGCCCACCGGGCCCATCGCATCCCCAGTGGCCCATTGACCAGGAGCCGGAGGCGAGGAAATGATTGATTCCCCGGCTCCGCGTTTTCCATCATGGCGCCTCGGCCGGGAGGATAGGGCTGTGCCAAGGCGTTGGAAGGGGAAACGGACAAACGCGAAGGCGACGGCAAGGACGAAGTCCGGAGAGGCTGGTCCGTTTGGAGGGCCGGACGGACGGACGCGCCCTCGCGTGACGTTTCACTTCGCTAAGGCTTAGGGGTCCCCCATGCGTTCTCTATGGCGTCTTTATCCATACTTCAAACGCTACAAGTGGAGTTTCCTGATCGGCATGGCCAGCGTGGCCGTCTCGAACGTCTTCACCGTGCGCGGCTGGGTGGCGGTCGAGCATGCGATCAACGCGATGTTTCGCCCGGGCGCGACGAGCGCGATGGCGCTCCATTCGGCGATCATCGTGTTTCTGATTTTCTTCGTCGCCCTGGTGTTTCGCTTCCTCATGCGCTGGCTCTTGAGCGGCGTCTCGCGCCACGTGGAGTTCGATTTCCGCAACGACCTGTTCGCGCATCTGCAAGCGTTGTCGCCGTCGTTCTACGACCGGCGGATGACGGGCGACCTGATGGCGCGGGCGACGAACGACATCGACGCCGTGCGCATGGTGCTGGGACCCGGCCTGATGTATCCGGTCAACGCCGTCGTGCTGTTTCCCATGGCGGTGACGCAGTTGTTCCATATCGATCCGCTGCTGACGGCGCTCTCGCTCCTGCCGTTGCTGCTGATGCCGATGTTCGTCCGGCGGTTCGGCAAGGCGATCCACGACCAGTTCCGCGCGGTCCAGGACAGCTATAGCGCGATGAGCGCCCGCGTCCAGGAGAGCCTGGCGGGCATCCGCGTGGTCAAGGCGTTCGCGCGCGAAGACGAAGAGGCCGCGCTGTTCCACCGGATGAACGAAGAATACCGCCGCCTGAACATGCGGCTGAGCGTGACGCGCGCCTTCATGTTTCCCACCATGCGCACGCTCATTCAATTCGGCCGCGTGTTGGTGATCGGCACGGGCGCGTGGCTGATCTTTCGCCTCACCTCCGGCGGCGGTTCGGGCGTGCGGCCCGGGGGCCTGTTCGCGTTTCTGGGGCTGTACGACGAGATGATTTGGCCGATGATCGCGCTGGGATGGATCCTCGACGTGATCCAGCGCGGCGCGGCCTCGATGAAGCGCATTTGCGAGATTCTCGACGCGCGCCCCGCGATTCCCCCGCCCTCGGGGGAGCCCGACGATCCGTCCGCCCCTCCGATTCAGGGGCGCATCGAGTTCCGCCATTTGAGCTTCTCGTACGACGGCCGGCTGGTCTTGCGGGAAGTCAGCCTCATCGTCGAGCCGGGGCGGACCCTGGGCGTGGTCGGCCTGGTGGGCAGCGGCAAGTCGACGTTGCTCGCGTTGATTGCGCGCCTTTATCCCGTCGAGCGCGGGCAACTGCTGATCGACGGGCGCGACGTCAACGACATTCCCCTGAGCCAACTGCGCCGCGCCGTAGCCATGACGCCACAGGAGACGTTCCTCTTCTCCGACACCTTGCGCGAGAACATCGCCTTCGGCGTCGACGGCGCGTCGGATGAGGCGATCCGCGACGCCGCCCGTCTGGCGCAGATCGACGAGACGATCGAGGGCTTTCCCGAAAAATACGAAACCGTTCTCGGCGAGCGCGGCGTGAACCTCTCCGGCGGCCAAAAACAACGGACGGCCATCGCCCGAGCGCTCCTGGGCGACCCGCGCATCGTGCTGTTCGACGACAGCTTGGCCGCGGTCGACACGGAGACCGAGGAACGCATCCTGCGGGCGCTGCGCGAGGAGTTGGTCGGACGGACGGCGATCCTGGTCTCGCACCGCATCTCCACCGTCGCCCCGGCGGACGAGATCATCGTTCTCGACGAGGGGCGCATCGTCGAGCGCGGCACGCACGAGGAACTGGTCGCGCTCGGCGGGCTGTACGCGGACCTGGCGCGCCGCCAGCAGCTGATGGAGGAGATCGAGCAGGCGAATGGGATTGCCA
>JAPLSS010000153.1 GCA_026398515.1 Candidatus Sumerlaeota bacterium
CTGGTCGGCCGCTGGCAGGAGCGCCTGTGGCGCCACGCCCGGCGCGTCACGGGCGACGAGGAGGCGGCATGGGACGTCGTGCAGGAGGCCTGGATCTCGGTGGTCAAAGGCCTCAAGCGCCTCGATGCGCCTGAGTTCTTCCCGGCGTGGGCCTACCGAATCGTCAGCCACAAGGCCATCGACTGGATCCGCCGGCGCCAGACCCGCCGCAAGATGGAGCGCCAGGCGCTGAGCGAGGCCGAACGAGCCGCCCGGCATCCGCCGACGGACGACAAGGAGGCCATCGCCCTGCGCGAGGCGCTCGGCCGCCTGGACGCCGATCAGCGGGCCATCCTCTCGCTGAAATACGCCGAGGGATTCGGCGTCGACGAGATCGCTGGGATCCTGGGCATTCCCGAGGGCACGGTGAAATCCCGCCTGCACTACGCCCGCGAAGCCCTGCGCCAAGTCCTGAAGGAGGAATGAAATGAGCGACAACGGCGAATTGGACAAGAGACTCTTCCACGCTTTCCACGGCGAAGCGCCGCACGGCGCATCCAGCGCGCAACAGCGCCGAAAGGAGACCGTCGCCATGTTTCGTCAGAAGCAGCGCCGGGTCAACCTGGTGTTCGGAATCTTCTTCGCGATCTGCCTAGTTTACATGGGGGTGGGCGTCTGGATCATGCTTTCGGCCGGGCGGACGAACACGATGATCTGGGGCGCGGTCCTGTTTCTCATGATGTACGAGGGAACCATCCTGATGAAGCTCTGGTATCACGTCGCCACGACCCGTTTGGCCGTCACCGAGGAGGTCAAGCAACTGCGCCTGGACGTAGCGGAACTGGCGAGGCGATTCCCCGCCCCGGAAGGCGGGATGCCGGCTGCGTCGCCGGACGCCGGAGCGGCAGAAGAAGCGCCCAGCGTGGTCCCCGCTCCGCTCAAGCGGACAAAGTCGCTTTGGTGGGCCGCCGCGGAACTCGGCTTGGTCGCCGCGGCGGTCGTGGTCCTCGTGGCCGGCGACCGTTTACCCGGTGGCTCCCGGCCTCTGTTCGGCATGAAGACCCACGGCGTCTTCACCGCGGAGCCTGTTTCCATCGACATTCCCCGCGACTGGCGTGAATCGGCCGTCGCCTACGTCGCGATCCACATGGAGGAGGGTGTCTGCACAATGAAGGCGGTGACGGCGGATGGCTCGACCTTCACTCACCCGTCGATGGGAAAGGGATACGAGAGTTTCGAGATGCCCCCCTCGAGCCAGGAACTGATCCTCGACCCCGGCGGCAATCCGGGAACCTACGAGGCGGTCCTCGCATCCTCGTGGCCGGCCATCTGGCTCACGGGCCAATTCCTGATCTTCTTGGTTCTTGCCGGGATCGCGGCAGGCGCCCCCTTCGTCGCCCTCACCGTCTATCTCCTGCGCGGCGTGTTCTGAAAGAGACCCGCGAAACACGTAAATGCTCTATTCGCGTCCATTCGCGGGATTCGCCGGCCTCTTCCAACACAAAAGCCCCCGGTTCCTTCCGGAATCGGGGGCTTCGTTTGGAAAATCTCCGGCGACGTTCTACTCTCCCACGCGGACTCCCACGCAGTACCATCGACGCTGTGGGGCTTAACGGCCGTGTTCGGAATGGGAACGGGTGTGGCCCCCACGCTATGATCGCCGGAAACTGATTAGACAATCTGGGCGAAGCTCGCCTTGCCGAACGTCCGAGGCGAAGTTGAACGGCGGACCGCCTGTCCTCCCCCGGCCTCCCGAGGGGAAGAAGAGAGCCGCAAAGCCTCACGACGGATTAGTACGGGTCGACTGCGCGCGTTGCCGCGCTTCCATCTCCCGCCTATCAACGAGGTAGTCTCCCTCGCGTCTTTAGTCTCCCGAAGGAGAAGGGAAACCTTATCTCGAGGTGGGCTTCCCGCTTAGATGCTTTCAGCGGTTATCCCGTACGAACGTAGCTACCCTGCGCTGCGCCTGGCGGCACAACAGGAACACCAGAGGTTCGCTCGTCCCGGTCCTCTCGTACTAGGGACAACTCCTCTCAAGTTTCCTACGCCCGCAGCAGATAGGGACCGAACTGTCTCACGACGTTCTGAACCCAGCTCACGTACCGCTTTAATTGGCGAACAGACAAACCCTTGGGACCGAATTCAGCCCCAGGATGCGGTGAGCCGACATCGAGGTGCCAAACAGCGCCGTCGATATGAACTCTTGGGCGCTATAAGCCTGTTATCCCCGGGGTACCTTTTGTCCGATGATCTTCAGCCCTTCCACACGGAACTGTCGGGTCACTAGGCCCTGGTTTCCCATCTGCTTGACCCGTCGGTCTCGCAGTTAAGCTCCCTTTTGCCCTTACACTCGACGCACGATTGCCAACCGTGCTGAGGGAACCTTTGGGCGCCTCCGTTACACTTTGGGAGGCGACCGCCCCAGTCAAACTACCCGCCAGACGCTGTCCCCCGACCGGTTTCACGGCCGCGGGTTAGAATCACAGAACGACAAGGGTGGTATTCCAAGGGTGGCTCCACGCAGGCTGGCGCCCACGCTTCGCAGCCTCCCACCTATCCTCTACGTGCCGCCCCAAGATTCAACATCAAGGTGTAGTAAAGGTCCACGGGGTCTTTCCGTCTAGCTGCGGGTAACCGGCGTCTTCACCGGTCACTCAACTTCACCGAGCCTTGGGTTGAGACAGCGCTCAGATCGTTACGCCATTCGTGCAGGTCGGAACTTACCCGACAAGGAATTTCGCTACCTTAGGACCGTTATAGTTACGGCCGCCGTTTACCGGGGCTTCGATTCAAGGCTTCGCCTTGCGGCTAACCTCCCCTCTTAACCTACCGGCACCGGGCAGGCGTCAGACCCTATACGTCGCCTTGCGGCTTTGCAGAGTCCTGTGTTTTTGCTAAACAGTCGCCTGAGCCTTTTCACTGCGGCCCCCCGGAGCTCGCGGCGGCAAGCCGTTCACCCCAAAGGGCGCCCCTTCTTCCGAAGTTACGGGGCTATTTTGCCGAGTTCCTTAACCCAAGTTATCTCGAGCGCCTGAGGCTACTCGCCTCGTCCACCTGTGTCGGTTTTGGTACGGTCGCCCGTGGCTCGCTAGAGGGTTTTCTTGGCGGTATGGCGTCAGTCAGTTGGTTGGCCCGAAGGCCGCCTTCCCGATTCCCCTCGGCGTTGGATGGGAGCCCGGATTTGCCTAAGCCCCCCGCCTACAGGTCTCGCCAGACATCCGTCGGTCTGTAGACAATTAGCCTCCCGCGTCACCCCATCGCGTCTTGGTCGCCACAAGGCGGGGCGGGAATATTAACCCGCTTCCCATCGCCTACGCCTCTCGGCCTCGGCTTAGGGGCCGCCTCACCCTGGGCTGATTAACATTGCCCAGTGAAACCTTGGACTTGCGGCGACACGGTTTTTCACCGTGTTGATCGTTACTAATTCCGGCATACTCTCTTCCAAACGCTCCAGCCCTCTTTTCAGTAGACCTTCACTGCGTTTGGAATGCTCTCCTACCGCGAGCCGCGTGACGCGGCCCACCCACGGCTTCGGCGCCGGGCTTCAGCCCCGGTGAATCTTCGGCGCGGAATCGCTTGACCAGTGAGCTATTACGCACTCTTTAAATGGATGGCTGCTTCTAAGCCAACATCCTGGTTGTCTAAGAGATTCCACTTCCTTTCCCACTTAGCCCGTCTTAGGGGCCTTAGCCGGTGGTCTGGGCTCTTTCCCTTTTGACAATGGAGCTTAGCCCCCACTGTCTCACTCCCGCGCTGTGGAGAGATGGGATTCGGAGTTTGGTTGAGTTCGGTAGGCTGGTGGGCCCCCTAGTTCATCCAGTGCTCTACCCCCATCGCTAAACGCGCAAGGCTGCTCCTAGAAGCATTTCGGAGAGTACCAGCTATCACGGAGTTTGATTGGCCTTTCACTCCTAGCCACAGCTCATCCAAACGCTTTTTAAGGCATACTGGTTCGGGCCTCCATCTCGTGTTACCGAGATTTCACCCTGGCCATGGCTAGATCACCCCGCTTCGGGTCTGCCGCCCGCCACTGAACGCCCTGTTCAGACTCGCTTTCGCTTCGGCTACGGGCCGGAGGCCCTTAACCTGGCGACGGACGGCAACTCGCCGGATCATTATGCAAAAGGCACGCCGTCGCGCGGACCCGGGCCTTGCGGCCCAAGTCACGGCGCTTCGACTGGTTGTAGACGCACGGTTTCAGGTGCTATTTCACTCCCTTTGCTAGGGTGCTTTTCACCTTTCCCTCACGGTACTAGTGCGCTATCGGTCGCTGGAGAGTGTTTAGCCTTGGAGGGTGGTCCCCCCGGATTCAGACGGGATTTCTCGTGTCCCGCCCTACTCAGGTACAGGGCCGGAAGAGCGGCTGGCTTTCGCCTACAGGACTCTCACCTTCTCTGGTCAGGCTTTCCTGCGCTGTTCGGCTAGCCCCCGCCTTTGTAACTTCCATATGGCCCTGCCCTACAACCCCGAACCCGCAAGGGGTCCGGTTTAGGCTCCTCCCGTTTCGCTCGCCACTACTCCGGGAATCTCGGTTGATTTCTCTTTCCTCGGGGTACTGAGATGTTTCACTTCCCCCGGTTCCCTCCGGCCGCCTATGGATTCAGCGGTCGGTGTCGCGGCATTCCCCGCGACGGGTTGCCCCATTCGGAAATCCCCGGATCGATGCCTGCGTGCGGCTCCCCGAGGCTTATCGCAGCTTGCCACGTCCTTCATCGGCTTCCAGCGCCAAGGCATCCCCCGTGCGCCCTTAGTAACTTTGCAGCTGAAATCTCTTCTGCCCCCCGCGAGGCCGGACGAGGCCCCCGCGAACGGGAGAAGCGATCCTGCTGTTCTTTCGCTCGAACGCTCGGTGTGCAATCCAGTTGCCTGGATCACGCTTTTGCTTGCTTCACCCAATTGTCAAAGAGCGCGTCATCCGCCTCCGGTTTGGAGCCGGAGGGAAACCCTTCCGCCGCTTGGCCGACACGCGCTCCTCTCGACCTTGTCGAAGGGTCGCAGTGGAAGCGCGCCCGAGAGCCTTGGCGTCGGCCATGCAAACAATGAATCTGCTACCGTATCAGGCCCTGTGTCAACCTTTTTTCGTCAGCTTTTTTGCCCGTGCCGAGCGCCTTGGAGGCGAACCTGACCGGGCCTTCCGTCGCGTCCGCCGTCGGCCTGTGTTCCCCTGACGAGGCGCGGGGTTTTATCCGGCGAGCGGCGCCGCGTCAAGGGGTTTTTGATGTTCATCGCGAAAAAAGTCCCCCGCATAGCCTCGGGCCGTTCTCGCGGCGTTTTCCCTGGGCAAAACCGCCTTTCGCCCGCCTCTGAGCGCTTTGAGGCCCGTCGAATAACGAGTCCGCGACAGGGGATCGACGCGGAACGGCAATTGCGGGGAGCCCCCGGCGCCGTCCGAGGACTTGCTTCGCAACGATCCTCTGGCGGAGCACAGTCCAGTCGCCGGCCCGTTCCGCCGCCGGACAGCAGGCGGCGGGGCATGCGCCCGATCCCACCATTCCCGCCCGCTCGGCGACGCTTCGGCGACTTACTTAGCTAAGGCGACGATGCGGGCGATGATCCCCACGAGCTTCTCGACGACTTCGAGCACGGCGGCGAACGTCTGAGCCGCCTGGACTTGGGTCTGCAAGTCGGCGATGCCTTCCTCCAACTGAGGCGACAGTTGTTTCAACCTCTCCAGGTCGGCTCGGAGTTGCTCGGTTTCGAGACGGCTGCGCATGAGGCTCACTTCGGAGCGCAACGCGCGAATCTGGCTGTTGCCGGGGTCCTTCTGTGTCGCGAGCCAGTCCCGGAAACGCGTGGAAAACAGGATGAGTTCGATCTCGCGCACGTGATCCAGAAATTGCGTTGAGTCCATCGGCGGATTTCCTCCTTGCCGGGATGCTTATCACTTGACGGATCCGGACTTGATCTTCTCCGCGATCGACAACAGTGCTTCGACGTCGGTCATGAGAGCGTTGAGCCGCGCCATCGTGAGTTTCCCTGACACCAGGCTATCAAACGTCTCGCTGAGCTCCGTGGCGGCGTGGGCCGCTTTGTCCAGTTCCGCCACGGACACCGGCAGGTTCACCATCTCGTGGCGAAGGGCGACCCACTTAACCGATTCGTTGATCGGGTTGGCGGAGCGCAACGGAGCCAGTACGAGGCCGTCCACTTGGATTTCGTTGCTCTTTGTCAGGGCTTGCGCGATTTGGCCTTTTACCCTTTCAACGAGCTTCCGATGGGCGGCCAATTCCAGGCGAATGAGGTCCTTCCGTTTCTCCAGTTCATGGCGCAGCGCGGCCCGAATCCACCAGTCGGTGGCAACCCCCGCGACGGAGGGGACGGCGGATACGCCCGCCTCTTGCGGCGCGCCCAGTTCGGTCAACGAGGCGATGGTCCCCTCGATCGCCTTCTGAACACGTTCCGGCGCGTCGCTGGTGGCCAAATCGCCGAGCTGGGTGAAGTAGCGGCCCAACAGGCGAGCTTGCGCGCGCAGGTCGGCGATCGTCTTGAGGCGTTTCTCATCTTCCTGGGTCCAGTCGTCGTACAGCTGCTTCTCCACCGTCTTGCCCGTCTTCGCCGCGTCCACCTTTTCGGCAATCAGGGACCACGACGTGGAGTCGACCTGAGCGTCTCCCGCAGCCGTCAACAGCGCGTCTTCCGCCGCGGCGTAGGTCTTTCCCGCCTGCGCAAACAGCGCGAATTCCTTCCGTGACCGGATGCAGCCGCACAGTGCGACCGCGACCATTAGAATCGCAAGCATCACGCGCATCTGTCTTGTCATGGATGGGTCTCCTTGTGAGTAGGTGGGAGATGATGCCAGTGTCAGACGAGGATCCAATGATCGAAAGGCGGGCGGAGCGCGGGCCGAGAGGGAGCAGGCGCCGGGGCCAACGGATGCTAACGGCGCAGGCGCTCCCCCAGGCGAGGGCCGGCGCGCGTCCGTGCGTGGCCCAGCGCATGGGTCTCACCTCGTCAGAGTTTGCATTCACATTGTTCCAGGTTTCATCGCATAATATCTAATCTATCTGCTTTGTCAAATCTAATCTCCCGGTTATGTCAAGGGCTTCGTCCCTTGGCGCCTCCCCCGCGAACCGTCGAACGCAGCACTCGCGCGATGGGACGAAAGACTCCGCTTCCGGCCCTTCGGACCGGGAGGCGGTTGCCCCGGAGTCCTCACCGGGCAGGCGGTTTCGGCGGTCAGAAAAGAATGGAAAATGCCGCGGGGGGATAGGTAGTCTCCCTGCCGAGAGGGAAGGGCCGGCTCCAGGAAGAATGGGACGCCTGAGAGCCCGATTGCGAACTGAAGGAAGTTTCTCATGAGAATCCTTATCGTAAACGTGGGAAGCACATCGCTGAAGTTCCGGCTATTCGATCTCGACCGCGGCGAGGCGGAATTGGCCGTGGGACGGTTGGAGGGCATCGGCGCGGGCAAGTGTCCGTTCAAGATGTCGGCCGCGACCGGCAAGGCCACGGAGGGCGTGGCGGAATGGCCCGACTACACGGCGGCGCTGGAATCGACCATCGAGTTCCTGACCCGGGGCGACCGCGCGCCGCTGGCCAGCCTGGACGACCTGGGCGGCGTGGGGTTCAAGTGTGTGCACGGCGGGCCGCGCTTCACCGGCGCTCACGTGCTGACCGAAGAGGTTCTTCTCGCGATGGAGGAGACGACGTTCTTGGCGCCGTCGCACAACCCCCCGTACATCAAGGCGATTCGCGCGGTGGCCGCCCTGTTGCCGAAGACGCCGCTGGCCTCGCTGTTCGAGCCAGCGTTCTATTCGACGCTGCCGGCGGCGGCGAAGACGTACGCGGTCCCGTACGAATGGGAGGAGAAGTTCGGCGTGCGCAAGTACGGCTTCCACGGCGCCTCCCATCGCTACATCGCCGAGCGCGTGCCGCAATTGCTCGGGCGCGGGCCGGAAGGCCTGCGGACGATCTCGTGCCATCTCGGCGGGTCGTCGTCGATCACCGCGATTCGCGACGGAAAGGCGGTTGACCACTCCTTCGGGATGTCGGTGCAGTCGGGCTTGTTGCACGGCACGCGCACGGGCGACCTGGACCCGTTTGTTCCCTTGTATTTAATGGAGAAACACGGTTGGTCTCTCAAGGACGTCGCCACCGCGTTGGCGAAGGAGTCGGGGCTGAAGGGCTTGTCGGGCGTGAGCAGCGAGTACCGCGACGTGGAGGCGGCGGCGCAGGCGGGCAACGCGCGGGCGCGGTTGGCCGTCGACGTGTTCGTCCATGGAGTGCGGCATTATATCGGCGCGTTCGTCGCCTCGCTCGGCGGACTGGATGTCCTGGCCTTCACCGGCGGCATCGGCGAACGCAGCGTTTCGACCCGCGCGCGGATTTGCCAAGGGTTGGAATGCCTGGGGTTGCGCTTGGATGCGAAGAAGAACGCGGAAGCCCCGGTCGAAGGCCCGATCCACGCCAAGAGGTCGAAGGCGCAGATCTGGGTCGTGCCGACGAACGAGGAGATCGTCGTGGCGCGAGAGTCGGCGAGGGTGATCAAGGGTTTTCGATTGTAGATTCTTGACTTTCGATTGGAACGACGAGTCAGACCACGAAACACACGGAATAACTCCCAACCAGTTCGGGGCTCTCCTTGTTCCGTGTATTCCGTGTGTTCCGTGGTCTATCTCGTCGTTCAAACCGAAAAACCAAGACCCCAAACCCCGTCATTTCGAGAAGGCCGTCTCCTGGATCTTCACCTCAAACGGGCCGGATTCGATGACAGGGCGAAGAGTCAACTTGCCGCGAATCGTTTCGGGTACTCCGCCGGAGTACGAACAGGTCCCGCCTCAGCCATACGAGAAACTGCTCGCAAAGACCGCTTTGCCTGACGCGTCGACGATCTCGAACTTGGGCGGATCGACGCGGCTCCCCGCCTTGTAGAACGAGACCGGATGATTCCCCGCGTCGACCAAGGCGAGCGAGATCTTCTCGCGCCCCGCGGGGCCGTCGGCCTTGGCGCTGGCGGCGAACGGCGGCCCGCCGGGCAGGCTCGTCACCGCGCCCGGCGCGAGGTCGATGTCCTTGGAAAACGCCGTTTTCGCCGTCCAGAGGGTCCCCTGCGCGTCGCGTTGCTCGGCGTCCACATAGAACATCATGTACTCGCCCGCGGGGAGGCTGGCGCGCCCGTCGACGATGGCCGCTTCGCTCGTGGCCGCGCCGCCCCGCTTCATGGCCTTAAGCGTGCCATTGAATGATTGCGGGAATGCGACGATGGCCTCGCCCGACCTCTGCCTCGGCGGAGCGGTCTCGCTCTTCCCGCGAATGGCAGGCGAAACGGTTTTCTCCTTTGGCGGCGCCGCGCGGGCGCAGGCCGCCACACCGACGAGGACCGCGGCGGTCAACGCGGCCCATGGGAGGAGCCTGGCATAGGAACCTCCGGGCTGATGCATGTTCTTCTCCTTTCGCGAAATGGAATAAGGAAGGCGCGGACAAGGGGTACGGGGGCGGAAACCCAGAAACCCCGTCACCGGGTCCAGCGCGCCTCCTCGATCTTCACTTCAAACGGGCCGGATTCGATGACGGGGCGAACGGTCAGGTTGCCGCGAATGGTCTCGGGTACTCCACCGGAGTACGAACAGGTCCCGCCTCAGCCGTAAGAAAAACTGCTCGCGAAGACTGCCTTGCCGGTCTCGTCCAAGATCTCGAACTTGGGCGGATCGACGCGCTTTCCGTCCTTGTAGAATGTGAGCCGATGATCCGCGGAATCGGCCAGGCTCAGAGAAAACTTCTCGCTGCCGGCAGGGCCTTCCACTTTGACGGCGGCGGCAAACGGCGGCCCGCCCGCGAGTTGAACGGCGGATTCGGAAGCCAAGGAAACGTCTTTATCGAAGCACGTCTCGGCCATCCACAAGACGCCCTGCGCGTCGCGTGTCTCGATTCCCGGGTGAAAATGAGTATAGTGTCCAGCCGGCACGGCGGCCGCTCCATTGGCAACGGGCGACTTCCCTTGCTTGCGTTCCTGATTCCACCAAGTCAGGCTCCCGTCGAACCGCTGGACGAATTCGATCCGCCCCGGGGCGCCTTCGGTCGCGGGCCGCGAACCGGCGGCCAGGGTGTCCTCCGTCAAGATCGATGGAAAGCGAATGGGCGCGGCGGTTTGCGGCATTGGAGCAGGCGCGGCCGCCGCCGGCGAAGAAGCAAGCGCAACCGGCGCCGGAGAGGGAGTAGGCGCCGCCGTCACCGGAGAAGGAGTTAGCGCGACCGACCCGGCGGCCGAGCGCGGCAGGGAAGGAACAGCCCGAGTCGTCGTATGCGGCGAAGGCGAAGCGGCTTGTTCCGTCGACCGCGCCGCGCGGGAACAGGCCGCCAAGCCGACGAGAAGCGCGACGGCCCAAGCCGCCCACCAGAGGCGTTTGGCGGCGGAACGTCCGCGTTTGCGCATGGGCTATTCCTCTTTCGCGAGTGAAACGGCGGAAGCGCGAAACGACCGCGACCGTCGAATGGCGCGAATGGTACTCCATCGGAGCAACGACCTGCAAGTGAGGAAATCAACGAGGGACGGGCTGAGGCGCAATGCGGACCTGGAACCCGGGACCCGCCCTTGGACAACCGGCTGGCGCTTCTGGAAAGAGTTTCTGCGATTCGCGGTTGCGCCGCGCAAGCAATGCGGCAATGCTGAGGGGCGAGTCGAACCGGGATTCCTCTGCCCATGAAACCACAGGGAAAGCCGCTGAAACCGCCGGCCGGAAGGTGGCGCGATGGCGCGGTGCTGGCGCTGTTCTTTGCTTCCGGCGCGGCGGGGCTGGTTTACGAGCAACTGTGGACTCGGCAGATCACGCTCACGATGGGCAGCGCGATCTTCGCCACAACCACCGTGGTCTGCGCCTTCATGGCGGGGCTGGGCGCCGGGGCGTGGGCGGGCGGACGCGTGGCGCCGCGGCTGGGGCGGCCCGGATTCACGTACGGGGCGCTGGAGGTCTTCATCGGTCTCTATGCGATCGCCTTGCCGTTTCTTCTGAATGCCGCCACGCCGCTCTACCGGCTGCTGTATCGGGCGGCGGAAACGCGGACGGCGCAACTGACGCTGGGGCAGTTCGCCATCGCCTTCGCGCTGCTGGCGGCGCCGACCGCGGCGATGGGCGCCTCGCTGCCGCTGGTGATCCGCCAATTGCGGCGGCTGAACGAGCGGGGCGGGGTCCTGGCCGGGCGCGCGTACGCCGTCAACACGGCGGGCGCGTTCGCCGGCGCGCTCGCGGGGGGATTCGCCCTGTTGCCCGCCTGGGGAAACGCCGGAACGCTTTGGGCGGCCGCGGGGGCGAGCTTGGCCGTGGGCGCGGCGGCCATGGCGGTATTTCGGAGGGAAACGGTTGGGAGAGCTTCCGCCGATGGTCAAGCCACGTCAAGACCGGCAAAGACAGGGGCAAAGCCGCGTATGGAGTCCCGCCTTCAGGCGGAATCTTCAGCGGCATTCTCCGTCCAGATGCCAGGCATTCCGCCTGAAGGCGGGACTCCATACGCCAACGCCGCTTCCACCGAGAGGGAATTCGCCGACAAAGACGAACCGGGGCGTGCGGAACGGCGCATCGTCTTCCTCGGCTATGGTCTGTCCGGCTTGGCGGCGATGGCGCTGGAGATCGCCTGGACGCGGGCCGGAGTCGTGGCGTTGGACACGAGTTCGTATGCGTTCTCGATCATCCTGGCCACGTTCATCCTGGGTCTGGCGTTGGGCGGATTTGCCGGGGCGCGGCTGGCGCGGCGAGTAGAACGCCCGCTCCGGAGTCTGGGCGTGATCCATGTGGCGATCGCGGCGGCCGTTCTCCTTGGCTGTCCGTGGTTCGATTCGCTGCCGTGGGCGGTGCGCAAGATCTACACGTCGATTGCGCCCCATTCGTTCGCTCTGCAAAGCGCGGGGCGGTTTCTTCTGTTCGGCGGCATCGCCCTGGTCCCGACGCTTCTGATGGGGATGGCCTATCCCCTGACGGTGCGCGTGCTGCGTTCGGACGCGCGGCGCGGCGAATCGCAGGCCGGCGCGGCGGCGTACGGGTTCAACTCCCTGTGCGCGGTGGCGGGGGCGTTCCTGGCGGGATTCGCGTTGATCCCGGGGCCGCTGCACACGCAGGGAACGATTGTGGCCGCCGCGACGACGGCGGGCCTGATTGGGATCGCGTATCTGTGGCTGGCCGGCGCGCGGGAGTGGCGCGTGCGACTGGCGGCCGAGGCGACGGGAGTGGCGCTGCTGATGGCGGTGTGCGCGTCGGTGATCGGCTTCGGCGCCTGGGACCCGTCGAAGATGCTCCGCGGAAGCCACACCGCCCCGGCGCAATTCGGCATCGACAAGGTCCTGTATTACCGGGAAGGCGTGGACGCCACGGTGGCGGTGACGTATCTGGCGCCCCAGCAGTTGATCGCGCGCATCAACGGCAAGCCGGACGCCTCCAACGGCCTGTCCGACGCGTTCAGCCGCTTGATGCTGGGCCATTACGCCGCCTTCCTGGCCCCGAAGGCCGAGCGGGCGCTTCTGATCGGCCTCGGCTCGGGCATGACGCTCAGCGGCCTGACCAGCCACCAGCAATTCCAGCGGATCGACTGCGTGGAATTGGTGCAAGGGATGATCGAGGCGGCGGAGCAGTTCAAGTCCTATACCGACAATGCGATCGACGATCCGCGCGTCCATCTGATCCGCGGCGACGGCCGCACCCACCTGGCGCTGGGGGACGAAACCTACGATCTGATCGTCAGCGAGCCGACGAACCCGTGGGTCGCCGGCGCGGCGGCGCTGTTCACGCGCGAGTTCTATGAGGCGTGCCGGGCGCGGCTCAATCCGGACGGAGTGGCGGCGTTCTGGGTCCCCGGGTTCGCCATTTCCTTCGGAGATTTCCGGGCGCTGGCGGCGACGATTCTCCACGTCTTCCCCTACGCGGCGATCTTCGAAGGGCATTTCAACGACTACCTGTTTCTCTGCTCGGATCAGCCGCTTTCGCTGGATCTCGGCGAGTGGATGACGGGCTGCCAGAGCAAGCCAATCGCCCGCACCTTGTCGCGCATCGGCTACCTCGACCATCCCGCCGCGCCGCTGGCCGGCTACATGGGCGACGGGGGAGCGTTGCGCGCCCAGGCCGGAACCCGCATGGTCACGGACGCCAATTCCACGCTGGAATTCGGCTCGGCGCGCGGGGTGATCGCACATGAAGAGGACGAAGCGCTGCGATTCGTGTTGAGCGCCGAGGCCGATCCATTTCAGTCGTTTATCCGCGTCCCCAAGGAGTTGCGGGAGACGGCGGGGGTGCTGCGCCAGAAGGTCGCGCTCTACCGCGACGCCCGGCGCGCGAGGCTGCAGTTTCTGACGGCCTGCCGCCGGCAAGACGCAGCCGCGGCGCTGGCGGCGGCCCAGCGCATCCGCGACCTGACGCCGGAGGACCCGCGCGCGTTTGAGGCGCTGAACGACTCGTTGACCACGCTGGCGGCGGACGCGGCGCGGCGGGGCGACCGCTCGACGGCGGAGTTGCTGCGCCAGGCAGTGGACCAACTGACGCCGCCGCTGGCGCTCTTGAGCAGAACCGAGACCTCTCCGAAGCTTCTGGCGCGCGGAATCCAGGCGCTGGAAATGAAACAATACGATGCGGCGGAGAAGATGTTTCGCGACGCGTTGGAGCGGGAATCGAACTACGTGCCGGCTCGAATCCAGCTGGCCCGGCTGGCGCTGGCGCGGGGACGGGCCCAAGAGGCGTTGGATTGGCTCCAGCCGTATCAGGACAACGAGGCGCTGGCCGGCAATGTGCGGATCATCTTCGCCGCGGCGCTGGCGGAACTCGGCAAGACAAACGAGGCGATCGGGGAATTGGGCAAGGCGTTGGACCATGGGTTTCGCGACACGGCGCTGCTGGCGAAGAGCTCGTACTTCGAGCCGCTGCGCCGGGCGCCGGAGTTCTGGGAAGCGCTGCGGAAACGCGGCATCGATTTGCAGAAGGCGGCCGCGCCGTCGTCGGCAGCGGCGGCGCGCCAGCCGGCGGCGCTGTTGGAGCGGATAGCGGAATGAGCGATGGCTGGCGGCAGCGGCTGACGTAGCGCAGGCGTCCCGCCGGCGATTGTAGCGCTTCGCGCATCTCTGGAACGCGCGGGCTGGACAGCCCCCGCCCCCGTGCGTCCCCTCCGTTGCATTGCCGGCGGATTTCGTCGATCATCGGGCCGCCGTGGAAAAGGGCCCGGGGATCCTCGTGTTGGGATGCAATCCTTTTCTCCTCGGCGCACGTCTCAACACCGGAAGTCTTTCCAGCGTCTCGATCGGAACCTCCGCCATGCCAAACGTTGCGCCCGCGTCAAAGAGCCGTCTTCCCCTATATGCGCTGCTGGCGGCGGCGGCGTTGTGCGCGTTGTTCCTGCTCCCGCGCCACGAAGACGAATCGTCGTCCCCGCAGGACGAATCCAAGTCCCGCGCGTCCGGACGAACGCCGCGGGGCGGGCATTCGGGTCTTCCTGGCGCCGGAGGAGCCGCCCCCGCCTCTAATCCTTCGCGCCTCCCCCCCACGGAAACCAAGATCGTCCTGCCTTCGCTGGTGGGCAAGGTGACGCGAAAATCCAACGCCCAACCGATCCCCGGCGCGACCCTCAGCATCACGTCCGCCGGGTCCGCCAAGGCCGCCACCGACGCCGAAGGCGCCTACCGCATCGAACACCTGCGCCCCGGGGCCGTGCGGATAAAGGTGCGCGCTGATGGGTTCGTTCCTCAGCCCGACCGGATGATTTCGATTCGCTCGGACAAGCCGGAAACCGCCGCCGATTTCGTTCTGACGCGGGCGGCGCGCATCGAGGGGCGCGTCGTCGACGAGCAAGGCGGCCCGGTGGCCGGCGCTCAGGTTTGGATCGTCGATCAGATCCCGGTCCTGCCGCAGGAGTATGTCAAGCCCATCGGGCAGGACGTGATGCGGATTCTGGACAACCCCGATTCCGGCCTTTCGAAGCTCGTGGGCCCGGAAATGAAGAAACATGAGGAGACGGCCGCCCCCGTGCAAACCGATGGCGATGGCCGTTTCGTGTTCCCGTGGGCGCCAGTGGGCAAACCCATTGCCCTGCGCGCCGCCCACCCGGCGTTCGCCCCCAGCGCGACCGAGGCGCAGAGCCTGGCCGAAGAGGAAGTCCGCTCCGACGTCGTCATCACTCTTCGCCGCGGGGCGGGCATCGCCGGCCACATTCTCACGCCCGACGGCGCGCCCATCCCCGGCGCGCGAGTCAGCGCCATCGCCACCGGCCCCACGCCCGCCGGCATGATCCGCAGCATCGCCGACGGCCTGGCGCTGTTCGCCGCGCGCCAGATCAAGGACGCAGCCATCGCCGACGAATCCGGCGCCTATCGCCTCGAACACATCACGCCGGCCCGCTACCGCGTCCTGGCCGAGGCCGACGGCTTTCAGTATAACTCCAGCGCCGAGGTCGAAGTCGCCGAGAACGCGCAGGTCGAGGGCATCGACATCGTGTTGCAGCCGGCGGCCGTTCTCCAGGGCCACGTCTATGATGCGAAGAACTCGCCGATCGCCGGCGCCTTCGTGCTCACCGTCTTGACCAATCTGGAGCATCCCGACTTCGACCTGGCGACGACCGACGCCAACGGGCGCTATCAACTCGCGCACCTGAAGCCCAACATGATCCACTGGGTCGCCGCCTGGGCCGACGGCTACGGCTGGAAACTGGAAAGCATGGTCTTCGTGCCGCGCAAGGAAGACCTGGACTTCCATCTGGAGCTCGACGCCTCGGTCTCCGGCGTGGTCGTCGACGCCGTCACCGGCGCCCCTATCCCGCAGTTCCGCATCTTCCCGCTGCCCGAAAACATGCCGATGCAGATCTACTTCATCCTGGCGGCCAAAGTGCTCGCCCAGGGGATCAACCCGTCGATCCCCTTTCAGGATTCCGAAGGCCGGTTCATGATCGACCGGCTGGCGGCCGGCGACTACAAGTTCTCCGCCAGCGCCGACGGCTACGTCCAGGCCGACAAGGAGATCGCCGGCCTCCAGCCCGACGAAGCGCGCCAGGACGTGCGGATCGAACTATCGCCCGGCGCCGGGGTGCAGGGCGTGGTCGTCGAAGCGGGCGAAGGCGGCAAGCCCATCGCCGGCGCGCGCGTCATCCCGAATCCGATGACCAATCCGTTGGGATTCCAGCGGATGCTCGATCCATTGGAAGAGGCCATCACCGACGCCGACGGACGCTTCTACCTTGCCGGTTTGCCGGCCGAGAAGCCTACGCAGCTCTTCGCCCAGGCGGCGGGCTATTTGCCGGGGCAGGCGAACGCGACGGCTTCCCTCACGGAACTGAAGGAAGTCCGCATCGAACTCGCGCGCGCGGCGACCATCACTGGCCGCGTCATCGACGGAACGACAAACCAGCCGGTGGCCAACGCGACGATCGTCCAGGGCGGAGGAGGGCTCGGCGCCACCTTCCAGCGCGACTGGCAACAGGGGCCGCCCTCGTCCACCCAGACCGCCGCCGACGGCCGCTTCGTCTTCACCGAAGCCCGGCCCGGCACCGAGCGCCTGACCGTCCGCCATCCCGACTACCCGGAGTGCGTGACGGACCTCTTCACCGTTCGCTCCGACGGGCCGACCGACGTGGGCGACATCCCGCTCCTCGCCTCGGGCCGCGTCGAAGGCCACGTCTACGGCCCCGACCAGGCGCCCATTTCCGGCGCGTCCATCATCCTGACCATCGGTTCGGCCGACCATCCGACGACGACCGACTACCAGGGCTTCTACCACTACGACCACGTGCCGCCGGGCACGCACCAGGTGCTCCTGGTCGAGAAGGTCGACATCGGCCCCGGCGGGCTTCAGGGCAGCGGAGCGCAGAACGTCAGGCAGGCCGACGTCGCCGCGGGCCAAACGGCCACCGTCGACTTCATTCTCTTTCCCGGCGCGCGGCTCTATGGGACCGTCCTGGCCGGCGACAAGCCCGCCAAGGGCAAGTTCGTGCTGACCGCCCGCGCCGCCGAGGCCGAACGCGGCACGCGCCAGGATTTCACCGGCGCCACCAGCGACAATGGGGCCTACGAAATCCGCGACCTGCCGCCGGGAGATTATGAACTTATTGTTAGCAACAGCGGGGGCTTCCGGCGCACCGCCATCCTGACCGAGCGCATCGCCATCGCCGGCCAGGATATGCAGCACGACGTGCGGCTGCCGCAGTCCAGCATCTCCGGCGTGGTGGTCGATCCCGACGGCAAGCCGGTGGCCGACGCGCGCGTCGAGTTCACCGGCGTGCAGACGCCGATGGGCACACGCGCCCCCTCGGCGCGGACCGACAAGAAGGGCGCCTTCACCCTTACGCCCGTCGAACCGGGCGACTATACCTTAGTCGCGCGCCATCCGAATTTCGGCTACGCCACCGCCACGACGACCGTCGCCGAGGGCCAGTCGGTGACCGATCTGCGGTTCCAGTTGCCGTCGAAGGTCCCGCTGACGGGCAAGGCGCTGCTGGCGCAACTGAATCCGCCTGGTCCCGTGACGCAGCTCTACGTGCGGCTGGTCGACGCGAACGGCGCCGTCGTCCTCAATCAAAACGTGGGCGTCAATCGCGAAGGGGTCTACGCCATCCAGTCGCTCATTCCCGGCGTCTATCAACTCGACGCCTTCACCGCCTCGTTCTCGTTCAACGGCCCGAAGCTCGAGGCCGCGCCGATTCACGAGGATGCCGTCGACGTGCACGGCGATCCGCACGACCTGCTGTTCTATCCCGGCGCCACGGTGCGCGTCCTGACGGTTGACTCCGCCGGCCAGCCCCTGCCCTTCGCGAATCTGAAACTGGCGCGGCCCGACGGCGGATTGGTCATCTTCCCCTGCATCGTACCCGGCCCGGAATACACGCGCACCGACGACAAGGGCTTTTTCCAGTTCGACCACGCCCCCGCCGGCGAGCACACCCTGACCGCCTCCAAGGACGGCTATGAGTTCGACAGCCGAAGCATTTCCCCGGCGCCGGGCCAGGCCCTGGACATCGGCCTGACGCTCAAGCCGCTGGCCACCCCCACGCCTTAGGAAGGCGGAACAGTAGCGCCGGCTTTCCAGCCGGCAGTCTTCCGACCCGAGTCAGTTCTGCGGCCGTGCGCGAAGCGCTTTGGACTGGAGCCGACGGTTCAGGATCCGAGCCGGAAGCAAGCCCCAACTGGGGCGGCGCTCAATTCCGCGCGGTCACGGTGAAATCCACCGGCCGGCCCAGCCGCTCGTAGAGGCGCAGTCGGCCCCGCTTGTCCGGAAGTTGAGTAACTCATTCTGAAGCGTGTTGCGATGGAATGTTGCGCCGGTTGGGGTTGGGCGCGTTTTTTCGGGATCATGGTGTCGCTAGTAAAACTGTATTTTTCACTTGACAGGCGCTGCGTATAGCATTACTATT
>JAPLSS010000647.1 GCA_026398515.1 Candidatus Sumerlaeota bacterium
TGGTCGGCGACTTGCTGTGGCCCACGGACATTCACCTTGAACGTCACCACGGCCGCCCCTGTGATCTCCTCGAACTTCGGGGGCGCGATCCCGGACTCAAGGCACATTTCAATGACCCGGTTTGTTCCCCGTCCCCATTTCTCAATCAACCCCGACTTGTAGAACACGTCCGCCACGATGGGATTGCGCTGCACGGATTGATGAGACTTGCTGAGTTTCTCGGGCGTGATTCCCGTCGGGAACGTCCCCGCGCTCCAAACCTCGACGCGGTCATCGAAGATAGCGAGCGAGATCGCGCCGCCGGCAATGGAGTAATCGCGGTGGATGAGCGCGTTGACCAGGATTTCCCGCATAGCGTCCGGCGGAACAAGCGGCGTGTACACGCGCTGGAGCTTGCCGGAGACGATCTTACCGGGGAGGGGGAAGTGGCGCTGGCAGAAGAGCTGCGCCTCTTCGAGTAATTTGAACGCGGGCCCCCGCACGTGCCGCTGATCGAGGAACTCGGTCTTGTCGGTTCCCCGGAAGCGCGCCATTCGTAGCTCGCACTGCGGGAAGTCCGGGAGGAACTCCTTCCCGAACAGCACGACGGCGGCTTGAAGAATCCTTCCTTCCCGGCGCAGCTTCAGGCGGTCGAGTACGTCGGCAACCCGAGTGCCCACGGGCCCGATGAGACGCCCCGCGGACTTAGCGCCTTCCACAATGCGGAAGAGCTCGTCGCGATCGATGTCCCGGAGTTCCACCCCCTCGGCCGGTTCATTCTCCCAGCGGCGCGTGCCGTGGGCGCGATCCAGGAGCAATCTCTCGTACTTGGCCTGCGGCATCCGCCGCGTGGTGCTCGCCACACGCTCATAGGCCCGGCCTTCGTAGTTGAACGGGCGGACGTCCCTCCGGCCTTCGACCGCCGCAACGAGAACTTCGCGGCCTGGCTTGATCTTGATGCGGCGGAGGGAGACGGGGGCGGGAGGCTCGAAGCGATCGGCCGCTTGCGCGATGTCGCGAAGCGTCTGATCGGAGACGGTCTGCCCCTCGATGGTGCCCTCCGGCCGGACGCCGAAGAGCACCACGCCGCCGGAGCCGTTCAGGAAGGCGCACAGCGTCTGCATACCTTCCTTCAACTCGCCCGTCGAGCGCTTGAACTCCAGAGCCTGGCCCTCGCCTTGTTGGACGAGTACGGCAAGCTGCTTCGCATTAGCGGGGATTCCCATGGCCTTCATTCTCCGCCGGCTCTCTTCCGGCCCCCAGGTCGGGCTTTGCCGGGCTCCGAATCGGGCGGTCCCTCCGCCGAATCGGGCGGTCGCCCGAAGGAATGGGCGGTTGCCCGTTTCTTCTGGGCAGTCTCGTAGGAGGCGCCCAGCCTTCGGTTGCGGCTCTGGGAAGGGACGCCGTGCGCTACAAACACTTGTGTGCTTTCCAAATACGCGCCCCGCCCTTCTCCCCGACGCATGAGGAGGCCGCGCGCGACGAGCCCGGCACGAGCCATTTGAGCCATTCATGAGCCATTGCCCTATCCGACATCGGCTGAGCCAATCGAGCCGTTCGTGAGCCGTTTCTTTGGAACCTGATAGTGGGCAGCGCGCCCGGTGCCCACGCGCAGCAGCACACCCTTCCCCACCAGGTCCTCCAAGTCGCGCTTCGCCGTGGCACGGCTCGCGCC
>JAPLSS010000698.1 GCA_026398515.1 Candidatus Sumerlaeota bacterium
CGTACTCTGCCAAACCTGCCGCACCAGGCTTTTAAAATAGAGATCCAGCGGGCGCGTCGTCCAGTGGATGATGCCGTAGCCGGAAGCCTTCATCTCGGAGAGCTTGTCGAAGAAATTCGCGTAGGGCGTGAAGGGGCGGCCCAGGTAGGCGCCGTCGTCGTGATGCGCCCAGGCCACCGGCACGATGGGCCGGTGCGCCCCGACGGCCGCCTGCTCGGCCCGCTGGGTGGGGGAATCGAAGCACGTGTTGTGCCGCAGGACCTCGGTATCCAGCCCGATGAACATCACGTCGCGCGGCATGAAGCGGTCGCACGCGGGATAGAATAAAAACCGCCATGTGCCGGTGGCCACGCGGATGTCGGGGCGGCCCAGTTCCTTCAAGGCGCGGGCGTAGGCGCGCACGGCCTTGCTCAGCGCGAAGCAGCCCGCGGGCAGTTCCAGTTTGGCCGCCTCGGGCGTTTTGGCGATCTCGGCGCGATACTCCGCCTGCCAGCCCGGCGGCATGTTCTCCAGCGCCATCCGCATCCACGGCGTGCCGGCGCCCCAGCGGAACCAGCAGACCAGCGTCGTGATCTGCGGGTAATTCTTCAGCAGCGCCGCGACCTGGCCCTTGTAATAATCGAATCCTTCGGGCGTGTCGGGATCGGCCAGCCAGAGCTTGTCCGGCCCGGAGTTGGAGGGGACGAGGAAGCGCGCGCGCTCGGGCAGGGTGAGGATGAGGTTCTGCGGGTTGGCCTGGAAGGTCTCGATATCGAAGGCGAAATAGACGCCCATGGCGCGCTGGCGGGCGCATTCGAAGGCGTCGTGCATCATTTTTTGCGCGGCCTCCACGCGGCGCTCGTCGGGAACCATCGCCGCCGCCGAACCGAAGACCGGCCCGTCGAAAACCTGGCCGCCCCACAGTCGCCGCACGTCGTTGACGTGCTGGGTCGACCAGTCGCGCCCGCTGCGCGTGGTCGATAGATAACCGACCGGTTTGGTCTGCCCGCCGTACTCGAACTCGACCATCGGGTTGTTGCCGTAGGCGTGGACCATCACCGCGTTGTAGCCCATTTTCTGGGACTGGACGATCCACTTTTCCCAGTGTTCGAGGCTCCAGGTCGAGCAGCCGGAGAGGAAGTTGTGCCAGTCGAAAACCACGCGATCGGGGACGAGCGGCGCGTCGGCGAGGTTCCATTGATCGAAGGAAAATTCCCGGGATTTTTCGGGAATCGCGTCGTAGGAAAAATAAAAACCGCAGCCCAGCTTCTCGAGCAGGGCGTAAACGCCGTAGGCCACGCCGCGCGGGTCGGCACCGGCGATACGCCCGACCTGGTATTGACCTTCTCGGGGAGTGTTCACGATAAAGCTGTCCACTAAGAAGCTCTCCGGCCCGCCGCCGATGCGGTCGATCGCATCGTTCCGGTTCCAGTGGGGCAGGGATTCCGGCGTGCCCAGCAGGATCATCTTCCCGGATTTCGGGACAAAACCACTTTCGTAAGTTTTAATCTCGAATTTCTCGGCGGGATAGAGTTTCTGGAGCGCATCGGCCAGCTCCCGCGCCGCCAGGTGCTCGGCCGGGTGGGCGCGCTCGCCCACGACGATTGGCAGGCTGGAGCTTGCGGCCTGGGCCGGGGAGCAGACTGCGGAGTTGAGCAGCAGTGCAAGCCCGAGGATCAGGGCGGCTTTGAGACGGCCAGAATGGAAGCGCATCATTAGGGATCCTTAGGCATGGAAATACAAGCATTACGGATGATAGAGAATATCTCCCGCCGAATTCGTGCCGTTGCTGGCGTCGTAGTTCCAGGCGTCGA
>JAPLSS010000236.1:0-6917 GCA_026398515.1 Candidatus Sumerlaeota bacterium
CTCACGCTGCCCGCCGGCGAGCCGCACGGGCTCGCGCTGCACACCCCCGACGCGGAGAACGCCCGCGATCTCTTCGTGCAGCCGGACACGTGGTGCGCGATCGACTGTCGCATCCTGCTCAAACTCCCGGACAGCGAGCACGCCACGCACGTCGACGCCAATCACGTGTTTCACCCCGGCGACCGCGTGCGCCTGGAATACCGGCTGTCCAAGCCGGCCTATGTTTACCTCATCGACGTGGGCCCCAGCGGGCGAACGGTCCTTCTGCCAATTGGCTCGGATGGCGCCACCGAACTCTTCTGCATGAAGAACCTCTGGATGCCCGCGCCGCCCAAGAACTGGCTGATGTTCGATCCGCGCCCCGGAACGGAGAGGCTCTACCTTCTGGCCGCGCAGCGCCATCTGGCCAACCCGATCGCCGTGGCCCTCGGATTGTCCGAAGGCCATCCGATCTCGCAACCAGAGTCGTGGATGCACGGCGTCTCCCCGCGCAGGGCGAATCCGTTGGAGACGTTGTTCCCAGGCGGCGGCGGGTCGTCCGGGCCCTGGGGCGGCCTTCCTTCGGATTTGCGCCCCAAGGCCGAACCGGATTCCCGCGCGCGCGATCTGCATCAGGTGAGCGGCCGGGCGGACCCGGGGCCATACAGCGTCAAGATGATTGCGCTGCGGAAGGAATAAGCGGTCACGGAACAATGGCAAGGCGCGCTCTGGCCCGGCGCCGCAACGAAAATTGGTCTTGCGAACTCGTCTTCGTTTGTCATCATATTCCCCACAAACGGGCTTCTTGCGCTTCATGCAAGTCACTTCGCGTCGGGGAGGAACGATGGGGAGGTGAACGCCGGCTTACTCGCGCTCATGGGCGACGAGAAGGGCGCTTCCTCAAAGAGCTTTTGTTTTTCGGCAAGTTCGCATAGGATGCGCGACGATTCTCCGGTGAACAGAGTGCTGAAGGAGGCGAACGATGCGCGTGAGAAACGTGGGTCTGGCTCTGTGTCTTTGCATTTCGATTCCCGTGCGCGCGGCCGAGAAGAAGCCGCTGGAAAACCTGTTCGACCGCGGCAAAGCGCAGCCGACGGCGGCGGCCGCCCCGGCGCGTCAAGAGGTCCCGCGGCAAGGCAAGCTGGTCGATCCGGAGAAAATCCTCTCGGTCTTCAGCCGCGACGCCACGCAGCGCGCCGGCGTCATCGTCACGCTGCGCAAGCCGGAAACACTGGCGCGCGGCGGCGATTGGAACAGCCGCGACTTCGTCAAGTCCGTCAAAAACGAAGTCGCCGCCAAGCAGGATTCGATCATCAAGGCCCTGCCGAAGGGCGAGTGCAAGGCGCTGATGAAGTTCCCGCTGCAGGCGGCGTTCTCGGCCCAGGTGAGCATGAAAGGCCTGGAGGCGCTCGAAGACCAGGCGGAGGTCCAGACAATCGAGCCGCTTCGCGAATACGAGCATTTCCTGCGCCAGGGGCTGGCGATGATCCACGACATGCCCGTCCGCCCGAAGTACACGGGCAAGGGCGTCGCAATCGCCATCGTCGACTCCGGCATCGACTACAAGCACTCGGCGCTGGGCGGCGCCGGCTTCCCCAATGACAAGGTGAAGGGCGGCTACGACTTCGGCGACAACGACGCCGATCCGCACGACGACGCGATCGGCCATGGGACGGGAGTGGCCGGCATCGCCGCCGGACTCGACACCGAGCATGCGGACTACATCGGCGGAGTGGCCCCGGACGCCAAGCTCTACGCCCTGAAGGTCTTCACCAACGGCCAAGAGACGTTCACCGACGACAAGATGATCGCCGCGTGGAACTGGATCGTGGAGCACAAGAACGACGATCCGCAGAACCCGATCCTGGTCGTCAACAACAGCCTCGGCGGCGGGCGCGCTTTTCAGAACTGCGACGACCTGCTGCCGGCGGTGGCCGACGCGGCGAAGATGCTCGACGCCGCCGGCATCGCGTGCCTGGCCGCGGCGGGCAACAACGGCTTCTGCGAATCGTTGGCCTCGCCGGCCTGCATCAAGGAGTTGATCTCCGTCGGGGCCGTGTACGACGCGGACATCGGGAAGGTGAAATTCGTCATCGACCCGGCCAGTTGTTTCCAGAACAAACAGGCCGATCCGCAAAGCCCCACGGGCTACACGGCCACCGAGGACGCCAAGGCCAAGGTCCCGACCTGCTATTCGAATACCGCGTCGATGCTCGACATATTCGCCCCGAGCAACAGCGCCACCGCGCCCGACATCCTGGGGACCGCCGGTTTCCAGGCCGGAGATTGGTGGGAGGCGGCGCCGGGATTCGGCGGCACTTCGGCTGCCTGCCCGTACGCCGCCGGGGCGGTGGCTTGCCTTCAGCAGGCGGCCAAAGAGGCGAAGGGGAAGTATCTCACGCCCGCGGAAGTGCGCGGCATCCTGGCCTCCACCGGCGAGAGCGTGACCGACCCGAAGGCCTCGATCGCCAAGCCCTTGATCAACCTTGAGGCGGCCGTGGCCAAAGCCACCGGCGAGGCGCCGCCGCCGCCGCCAACCCCGTCGCCCTCGCCGGCGCCGGGCGGCGGGGAACCCACGCCCACGGCCACCCCCACTGCCACGCCCACGCCCCAGCCAGGGGCGGGCGGCCTGCTGACGCTCTTGTCCCCCATTCGCATCACGGATCAGAGCGGGCAGCAGGAATTCCCGTCGGTCCAGCCGAACCAGGAGGCGTTCCTCACCGTGCTGGCCCATTGCGGCGAGGCGCCGTTGGGCACGGCGCCGATGCTGCTGGCCCTATGGACGTTTTACGACGCGCAGGGCCGCTGGCTCAAGGAACGCACCCAGGCCGCGCCCTATGAGGCCACCCCGGGAGACGCGGGCTACCAGCTGCGCTACAAAGCGCCGGCGGGCGCGACCGGCGAATACGCCGTCTTCACGTTGTTCATGCCCGACCAGGCCACCGGCCAGATGTTGGACCAAGTCGGCGCGCTGCGCCCGATTCAGATCGGACAAGGCGGGCAGTCGTTCGGCAAAGGCCCCGGCGCGCTCACGCGGTCGCAGGCCGACGCGAAGCAGGCCGCGGCGCTGCGCGATTTGGCCAAGGCCTATTCCGCGTTCCGCGAGCGGACGGGCCAGGGCGGATTGCGCGTGTCCATCAACGCCCAGCGCGACGGCGATCGCGTGAAGTTCCTGTTGAAGGCTGACAAGGACTGCGAGGCGGTTCTCCTGGATCAGTCGAGCAACGGCAAACTCGCGCTCCTTCCCGGGAAAGGAAAGACGCTGCAACTGAAAGCCGGCAAGGAGACCGAATTCCCGGCCGGCGGCGCCGGGTTCGCGCTCAGCGGCCCGCGGGGCGAAGAACTGGTGGCCGTGTTGGCGCTGCGCCAGGCGCCGAAGTTCGACGCCTCGGACCCGGCGGCGGCGGCGGCGGCGTGGGTCGGCGCCGGGAGCGCGACGGCCTCGGCGACGCTAAACATCGACAAGGGCGAGCCCGAGACGATGCGCCGCATTGCGCCGCCCAAAGGCTCGGAAGCAGCCCCCACGCCGAAACCGGAAAAGGGCAAAGGCTCGTTGGAGGGGCTGTTCAAGAAGTGAGGTTCTTGGAGGGCGAACTCGCAGGACCCATAAGTCCTATAGGTCCTATGAAGCTTCAAGGGACCCCACGAGCATTTGGCTCGCGCTGGATGAACCACATTCTGGACGGAAAGGCGGAACTGTCATGACTGGCAAACGGCTATTCCTCACGAGTTGTCTGGCGATCGGGCTGCTCGCGCTGGCCCTGTCGCTCCCAAGCGTGGCTCAGGCGGCGCAGAAATCGTCGGGCAAGCCGCTTCCAGGCGCGGCCCCCGCCGCCACGCCGACCCCGACCGCCACGCCGACACCCTGGCCCGGTCTGACCGGACCGGGCGGCTGTCTCCACGCCGCCACGACGATCCTGATCACGGATCCGAACTTCCAGCAGGTCTTCCCGACCGCGGCGCCGGGGCTGGACCTGCGCCTGGCCATTGCGGTGGACATCCTCAAGGACCCGCCGCCGGGGGCGCAAGAAGTCTTCATCTTCTCCTTCTTCGACGAATATGGCGCCTGGATTGCGGACCGCGACGCCGGGCAGGTGATCAAGCCGCAAAAGGGTTCTTTCATTTACAACGTCAAGTACCAGGCGCCGGCGGGCAAACCAGGCGAATTCGCTCTGTTCTTCCAAGCGTGGATCGACTCGGCGGGAAAGACGATCGACACCCTCCAAATGGTGACCATCGTGCTGGTGAGCGGAGCCCCGCAGAATCGGGCGGCCCTGGACAAGGCGCGCGGCAAGGTGGATTCGCGCGCCAAGGGCGTGGAGGCGAACGCGGCGGCTCTGGGCGCGACCTTCCGAACGCGGGAAGGCGCCAAGGGCCTGACGGTGAAGATTCAGCCCCGGGAAAGCGGCGATCATGTCGCGTTCGATCTGTCCGCCAATCGCGATTGCCAGGCGGTCCTGCTTGATCTCTCCAGCGGCGGCGAATTGAAGATGCTCGCGCCCGCGAAGGGCCAGAAGCCGCTGAGCCTCAAGGCCGGCGAGAAAACGGCGTTCCCGGCCGGCGGCGAAGGCCTCCGAATCTCCGGCCCGGCGGGCGTCGAGACCGTCGCGGTTCTGGCGCTGGAGGACGGCGCGCCGGGTTCCGAGGGTCCGATGGAAACCGCCGCCAAGTGGGCCAAGGCCGGCTGCGCCAGCGACGCCGCGGCCCTTGCCGTCGCCGGCGAAGCCGCCGTGATCGGGCGTCAGGCGGGCACGATCGGCAAGCCGGGCGCGGCAGCCGCCGTCCCCGCCAAAGCCGGCAAAGCGCCGGAAAAAGGCAAGGAATCGCTGGGTAATCTGTTTGAGAAGAAATAGCGGGGCCAAGACGTAGGACTTATAGGTCGTACAGGTCCTATAAGTCCTATGTCTCCCGCACCGGAACCAACCGAGCGTTTGGCTCGCTGTGGATACAAAAGAACTTGAAAGAAAGGCGGGATTACCATGATGGGCAAACGGCTGTTCCTTAAGTGTTGTCTGGCGATCGGGCTGACCGCCCTGGCCTTGTCGCTGCCGGGCAAAGCGTGGGCAGGGCGATACGCCTTGCTGGTGGGCATCAACAAGTATCCGGAATGCCCCCTGAACGGGTGCGTCGGCGACGCCGAACGCGTGGAGAAACTGATCCAATCGAAGTTCGACTTTACGGGCGCGGACACGCTCTTTCTGAAGGATGAAGAGGCGACCCGCAAGGGCATCCTTGCCGCTATCGACAAGCAGTTGATCAACAAGTCCAAGGAGGGCGACACGGTCCTGTTCTACTACAGCGGCCACGGCACCAGCGTCCCGGATGTCAACGGCGACGAAGAGGACGGGATGGACGAGGCGATCTGCCCGATCGACTGCATCGAGGATTTCCACAAAGTGATCCTCGACGACGAGCTGGGCGCCATCATCACCAAGTTGGACAAGCGCCAAGTCGTCTTCATCTTCGACTCGTGCCATTCGGGCACGGCGTTGAGGACCCTTGACGTCTGGCAAAAGGGCGCGCGCTACCTGCCGCCGACCGTCATGAAGGGGCTTAAGCAGGCGGATATCGACGCCGCCAAGGCCAAGGCCGCCGAACGGTCGAAAGCGGCCGGCAAGAGCGGGACCGGCAAGGAAGGCATGGCGGGCCTGTTCGGCGGCGCCAAGTCCACCAAGGCGGCATTCGGCCAGATGATGGCGTTCGTCGATGAGAAGCCGATGAGCCCCCTGGTCATGTTCTTGGCCGGATGCAAGGCCGACGAGGTGTCCTGGGAGTCCCAGATCGACATCGATGGCGAACCGGGCACGGCCGGCGCCATGACCTGGGAACTGATCAAAGCTCTCAATGGCGCCGCGGACGAGGATGGCGACAAGGTCGTCACCGGCAAGGAACTCCGCCGCCCTATGCCGGCCAGACCGGCCCCGGCGGGATGCTCAAATCCACCTCCCCCATTCTGATCACCGACGCGAGCCTGCAGAACGTGTTCGACAACGCGCCGCCCAACCAGGACCTGAGGCTGGCGGTCTGCGTCGACTGCCTGCAGGACGCTCCGGCGGGCACGCAGGAAGTCTTCATCTGGGACTTCTTCGACGAGTACGGCAACGTGATCCCCAACCGCGAAGCCTCGCAGGTGGCCAAGCCGGAGAAGGGCAGCTTCGTGTATAACATCAAGTACCAGGCGCCGGCGGGCAAGCCCGGCGAGTTCGCCATGTTCACGCTGGCGTGGCTGAACGGGCAAACCGGCCAAATCCTCGACCGCCTGCAACTGGTGCGCGTGGTGCTGGTGGCCGGCGCGCCGCAGAACAAGGCCCGGGCGTTGAACGAGACCAAGGGCAAGGTCGAATCGCGCTCCAAGGGAGTCGAGAACGCCGCGGCGGCCATCGGGTCGGCGTTCTCCGCCCATGACGGCGCCAAAGGCCTCAAGGTTAAGATTCAATCCAAGGAGGCCGACGGCAAGGTGAAGTTCGAAGTGCAGGCCAACCGCGACTGCTCGGCCATCCTGCTCGACCTCTCCAGCAGCGGCGATCTGTCCATGCTTGCCCCGATGAAAGGGCAGAAGCCCCTGAAACTGAAGGCCAACGAGAAGACCGCGGTCCCCGCCGGCGGCGAGGGCTTCACGCTCAGCGGCCCGGAGGGCGTGGAGATGGTTGCCGTCCTGGCGCTGGAAGACCCCGGCAAGCCCGCCGCCCCGGCGGCCGAAGCCGGAAAAACGCCGGAAAAGGGAAAGGAGCCGTTGGGCAAGCTGTTTGAGAAGAAGCCGTGACGCCCGCGAGGGCGGCAGGGCTTTATGCAATGCGGCAGGGCGCTCGCGCCGCGCAGGCGCGAGCGCCCTCTTTTGTTTTTGTGGAGGTTCTTGGGACAGGTGAGGTAGAATCCCGCTCGGTGTTTCGATATGCGGATTAGAACGTGAGAACGCCGAGCTCCTGTAGGGAGTCCCG
>JAPLSS010000236.1:6935-17711 GCA_026398515.1 Candidatus Sumerlaeota bacterium
GGACAACCATTCCGCCTAAAGGCGGGACTCCCTACACTCAACCTCGGGAACAGGATCGGACCATGATCGCGCGAATGATGGGACCTGTTGCGGCCTTGGCCTTCGCCTTGGCCTCGCTCTGCATGGCGGAGGACGTGTCCACTTCGTCCACGCCGTCCGTCCCCGCCGAAGGCGCCTCGCGCGCCATCGGCGTCGTCCCGCTGGCGCAATCGCAGCCCGAAGCCTTTTCCACCCAGCGCGCCCAGAGCTACGGCGTCTTCGTCGGCATCGACCAGTTCCCCGAAGACTCGTCGATTGTGGCGCTGAAATACGCGGCCGCCGACGCGCGCTCGATGCGCGATTGCTTCGTCAACGACCTGGGCTACGTGCCGGCGGAGAATACGCGCTTGTTGGCCACGGGGGCCGAAGGCGCCGACCGCCCCACCAAATCCAACATCCTGAAGGCGATCAAGTTCGCCGCCGACAGCGCCGGCCCCCAGGGCTGCGTGATCGTCGATCTGTCGACCCACGGCATCGAAGGCTACGTGCTGGCCGAAGACAGCCAACGGGCCATCCTCGAGGATTCCGCCATCCCCCTCAAGCGCGTGGAGGACTACCTGAAGGCCTCCAAGTGTCCGCGGCGCATGCTGTTCTTCGACGCCTGCCGCGAGAAGGTCGCCAGCGACGGCGAGAGGGCGCTGAGCGGCGGCATGTCCGAGGAGTTCGCCAACGCCTTCGGCGCGGTCGAGGGGTTCGCCGTGCTCAAGTCCTGCGACAAGGGCCAATACAGCTACGAAATGCCCGAGCAGGGCCACGGGGCCTTCACCTACTTTCTGCTGGAGGGGCTGCGGGGCGGAGCGCCCGCCAACGCCGACGGGCTGATCACCGCCTCGTCGCTGTCCAGCTGGGTTAAGCAGCGCGTCGAGGACTGGAGCCGCAACAAGCCGGGTGGAAAGCAATCGCCCCGCTGCGATCTGCGCGAAGCCACCGGCGACCTGCCTCTGGCGGTCAGCCGCGCGTTTCTCGAACAGGCCTCGCAGAAGCGCGCGGAGATCGTCGAGGCCACCATGAAGATCTCCGAGATGTTCAAGGAGGGCAAACTGAACGCCGAGCAGTACGCGCTGGCGGCGGCGGGGTTGGTGTCCAAGGACGAGAAGAAACTGCAGGCGGCGCTGGACCTGGCGGACGGGCGGCTGAGGCCGGAGTTCGCCGAGCCGTTGTTGAAGGCCGAACCGACCCCCGCGCCTGTCACGCCGCCCCCGATTACCCCGCCGCCGCCGCCCGTCACGCCGCCGTCCCTGACGCCGCCGCCGAACTTCGATTACGCCCAGACGTCTCCGGGCGTGTTCACGAGCAGCGCTTATGACAGCGCAATCCACACGTCGCCGATCGGTCCGGCGCCCGGCCCGGAGGGACAAGAGGGGCAGCAGGGGTCCGTGATCATCACCCTGACGCCGCCCATGCCGCCGGAGAAGGGCGGCTCGCCGCCGATTTCCCAAACGCCGCAGATCATCTCCCTTGTGCCTCCCATGCCTCCGGAGAAGGGCGAGTCAACTCTCCCCATCCCGAACTTCCCCGGCTTTGACCCGCTGTGCGAAGAGGCGATCCGGAAGACCGCGGAGTTCTATGAGAACAGCGCCCGAGGCGACGTCAAGGCGGAACTCCAACTCTACAGCGATCCGATGGAAAACTACTTCGGAGAGAAGAACCGCTCGCGCGCCTCGATTGAAAAGGAGCAACAAATTTATTATGCCCGCTATGCGAGCCGGTCCATCCAATTGCTCGGGACGACGGCGCAGGCCCTGCCCGGAGGAAAGCGCGTGGAGGTGCTGGTGGACTACGAGTACAACTTTGTGAAAAAGGACGGCCAGCGCCAGCAGGGAGTCTCGCACAACCGGATCATCTGGGAGAAGAGAGCCGACGGCATGAAGATCGTCTCGCACGAGGAAGTGGTGGAGAAGAAGCAGTAGAGTGCGGAGTGAAGCGCCTTTTGGAGTGCGCCGTCGCCGCTTCACTCTGCCGGCGCACTCCAAAACAGCCGCCTCTTCGGAGATCTTGATTTGGCAAGTTCATCGACTCTTTTCGACATTTGTACATGAACCCTCGCCCTCCCGACACTTTCCCCGACCGCGAGATGGAAGCCATCCTGGGCTGCCTGGGGGCGGAGGCGTTGGGAAAGGCGGCGGGGAACCCAAACCCGGAGGGCGAAGCGAAGATCGACGCGGAAGAACTGGCCGCCTATCTGGAAGGTCGCCTGGACGCGCGCCGGCGCCGCGAAGTTCAGCACAGGCTGCGCGAATCGGCCCCCGCGCGCGCCCAACTGGCCGAGATGCTCGCCTCGGTCCGCGGCACGGAATACGGCGAATCGCTGCTCGCCCAAGCCGAAACGAGGCCATCCCGATTTCCCTTTTTCCCCGCGCTTGTCTCTCTCCTTTCGCCTCGCGTTCTGGCCCCGCTGGCGGCCGCGGCGGTGTTCGCCATCGTGGCGGTCAGTTCATTCGTCTACGCGCAAGACTGGGAACGCCGCGCGCTGGAGCGCAGCGCCTCGCTGGCCGATCGCGGGGAATTCGCCCAGGCGCGCGAGGCCCTCGTCCCGGTCTTGAGCCGGGCGAAACCCAGTTCGCCGACGCACAAGAAGGCCGAGACGCAACTGGAGTCGCTCTTCCGGCAGGAGGGCCGTTCGTACGACACCAAAGGCGACTACGCCGGCGCCGCGCGCGTGTATGAAGAAGGCGCGCAAACCGTCAAGCACGATGAGGACCTCTGGACGCGCGCCGCGCAAGCGCAGTGGAAAGACGCGCGAGAGAAGCGCAATTTGCCCGCCGAGCATTTCGTCGCCCCGGCGGATTCGCGGAAGCCCAGCCTTACGCCCGCGGAGGCGCGCTCGATCGAGCAGGCGCTGCGCGAGGCCCTGCGCATCGATCCGAAATACCTGCCGGCGCTCAAGACCCAAGCCCAGGTGGAGATCGAATCGGGCCGGCTGGACGACGCGCAACGCACCCTGGGCGCCGCCCAGGCCGAAGCGCCGCGCGACCCGGAGGTGCTGAACAGCCTGGGGCGCCTGTTCGCGGCCAAGGGCCAGACGCAGGAAGCGGAGCGATGCTATGAAAAGGCGCTCCAAGCCGCGCCTGACTATCCCGACGCGCACGCGAACCTGGCGCGGCTGTTCGAGGCGCAAGGCCAGCCGCAACGCGCCGCGCCGCATCAGAAGAAACTGGAAGAGAAGAATCTGGGGAATCTGTTTCAATAGCGGCGCGGGCTTTCCAGCCTGGGCGGCTTGGGATTCGCGATTGACTCAGGCAGAACCGGTGAGAATCAGAATCTCTATGTATGGAGTCCCGCCTTTAGGCGGAATGCGGCCTTGAGGAATTGGCTCGATTCCAGGCATTCCGCCTAAAGGCGGGACTCCATACTCAAGGACTCTTTGCCTAACACAGGGCATCACTGATGAACATCTCGCTCCTATCTTCCGTTCTTTCCAACGCCCGAGCCCGCCGGCCTCATGTGGCCTTCGATCCCGGCGCGGTCGCGGCGGCGTTGGCGCGCCACTACCCGCGCGGCGATCCGCCCGCCCAGTTCGCCGCGGAGGATTTCGCGCTGGCCGCCGCGGTGTGCGCCGGCGATTCGCAGGCGTGGGCGGCGTTCTACAACGAGTTCCGCGGGTTCATCGTTCGCGTGGCGCGGCGCTTCGCCCGCAACGAGGCCGACGCCGAGGAGATCGCGCAGGATTTCTCCGGCGAAGAGGCGGTCCGCCGGCTGGCCCTCTACAGCGGGCGCTGCTCGCTCCAGGGGTGGCTGGCCGCCGTCGTGCCCAACATCGTGCGCGACTGGTATCGGCGGCGCGCCCGCGAGGTCATGCCCGATTCGCAAGCCCCCGCCGGCGCCGAGTCGGAAGGCCGTCGAATGGACGACGCGCCGGGCCTGACGCGCGAGGAGGCGCTGGCCGCGGTGGAAGACCGGCTCGACCGGCCGCCGTGCGAAACGGTGTTGCGCGAGAGCCTCCGTTCGGGTTGGTCGTTGCTGAAGGCCGAAGACCGGGAGATCCTCGAATTCAAGTTCCTTCACGGCTTAAGGAACCGGGAGATCATGGCCGCGCTGCGCGCCCGCGAGGACGTGGTGTCGAAGCGGTTGAAAAAGGCGGTGGAGCGCTTGGGCAAGCTGCTGCGCCGTTATGCCCTCACGCGGTTTGAATACGACGCGCAGGCCGTCCGCGACTGCGTGGAACTGCTCGTGGGCAAGGCGGGCGTCGAAGGGTTGTGGAGTGAAATGGCGTAGCCGGTTGAGTGGCGCAGGCTTTCCAGCCTGCGCATGTCAAAGCGGCCTGATGTGCTTCCGACAGGCGTAACAGCCCAGGCCGGAATGCTGCAACCGTTTAACCTAACAACGGCATTTAGCTGGAGTCTTCGAGCAGGCGCGGAGGGGTAAGCAGCCGTCCGCCGAGGAACCAGACGAAGACGCGGCTGAGCAGTATGCGCCATCGGGCGGCCCAGTCCAACTGCCCCGTACTTGTTCGCAGCCAGCGGAAGAAGGCGCTGAGGGCGGCCAGGATCTTCGGCATTGGCCTATGGCGCTCGCTTCTTTCTGCTTTTCCGTCTTTAGCCGACGTGCTTTGTCCGCTTACGATCAAGTTACATGAAGACTGAATCGCGTCTTCTATAGCTGGGGTCATGCGTTGAGTTTGGCCTTCGGCTTTTCCGTGTCCATGGTTCTTCCCCATAGTGGATTGTGTATGTAAATCCTTACCCAATTTCAGATTGTCCGCATCCGGCTTGGCAACAATTAATTCGCTTGACATGCGATTGCTCCATGCCATAAAGTCTGCGCAAGGAGGTGCATCACCACTATGATCACCGCAAAGGAATTGATAGATGAAGCCTTGCGCCACGAACAACTAGCTCGTCTTCTTCGCAAAACCGCTGAGGAAATGAAACGTTTTGAGTCAAGCGGCTCAAGCGCTTCCCTCGATCCGACGCCCGGGATCAATGAGCGAGAAAAGGGAGGTTCGTCTGCTCGAAGCCGCAAGGAACAACTCATTGCGTTTTTGAACGAGCATGGGCCGTCAACTCGGCGCGAGATCTTGGAGCACAGCGGGATTCCGGTCGGAACGATCGCAACCTTGCTCGTGAGGAAAGCCGAATTTGAGCAGACCGGGAAGAAATGGACGGTCAAGAAAGATAAACCGCCCGAGGGCAGACAAAACTGATGCGGGAACGTTACAGCGTTCCCGCATCAGGTACCCCTAAGGAGATCGGCCGTGACGCTCGATTCTTACGGGGCCTTCTTGGTGCGTACTAGATCACCACCAGGCTTCGAAAGTCAAGCATTAAGCAGCGGGGCGCAGAGAGACAAACTCTCTGCGCCCCCTCCAATACCCGTGCCGGGTTGGTGGAATTGGTAGACACGAGCGGTCTTGGCAACCGCTGTGGAGCAATCCACGTCGGGGTTCGAGTCCCCGGCCCGGCACTTCTTTTCTATCGTTTCCTTGAGCCCGCATTCAAGGAAATTCCGACGTTTGGCATGTCAGCGGGTTTCCCCAAGCCGGCAACCAAGCGGAAAACTCCGATAGGGAATCGCTAAAACTCCGCCGGCATGTTCTTCAGTTCCGCCAGCGTGAAGACCGGGCCGTCGATGCAGACGTAGTGGCGGCCGATGTTGCAGCGGCCGCACTTGCCGATCCCGCACTTCATCCGCATCTCGAGCGTGGTGACGATGTTTTCCGGCGCGAAACCGAGTTTGTCCAAGCCCGGCAACACGTACTTGATCATGATCGGCGGGCCGCAGGTGATCGCCACGGCGTTCTCGCTCGACGGGGCGACCTCGTCGAGCAGCGTCGGCACGAAGCCGATCTTGCCCTGGTAGTTGCTGTCCGGAGGGGCGGCGTCGACGGTTTCATGGTACCTCACATCAACGCGTTTGGCCCATTCGGCCAGCTCGCTTTTGAACAGCAGGTCGCCCGGGCTGCGCGCGCCGTAAATGATCGTGATGTTCGCGAACGAGGCGCGGTTCGTTGGGTGCAGCATGAAATTGATCAGCGAGCGCAGCGGCGCCAGGCCGATGCCGCCCGCGACGAAGACGATATTCTTCCCCTCCATCATCGCGCGCGGGAAGGTGTTGCCGTACGGGCCGCGAATGCCGAACGCGTCGCCCTCGCCGAGGTTGTGCAGCGCCTGGGTGACTTCGCCCATGCGCTTGATGCAAAATTCGATGTACGGCTGCGTCGGCGAGGAAGTGATGGAGATCGGCGCTTCGCCATAGCCGAGCACGGAGAGCTGCGCGAATTGGCCGGGCTCGTGGCGGAATCGCACGCGGTCTTCCTCTTTCAAGAATTCGACCTTGAACAGGCGCGTGTCGCGCGCGGCGGACTCCACGCTCAACTCGGCGATGCGCACGGGCATCGGCGCATAGGGATTCATATCAGACGCGATCTTCATGACTGGCATTGTCATCGTCATCGTAGATTCTTCCGTCGGGCTCCTTAGTCTTAGACGGTTTCTGGGAGCGCCGACGGCTACGTCGGCCTTTGCGACGCGCCGGTGCGCTGAGACAACTGCCGACGTGGCCGTCGGCGCTCCCAGGAACCCCTATGCTTTGCTCGCCGTGCTCAATTCCTCCGTCAGCCTCCCGATCGCATCCCGAATGTCCCAGTTCACCGGGCAGACGGCGACGCAGCGGCCGCAGCCGGTGCAGCCGAGGATGCTCTGGTTCTTCTTCATATATTGGAACTTGTGCAGGATGCGCTGGCGCAGGCGCTGCGCGGGCGTCACGCGCGGATTGTGGCCCGAGGTGTGCAGCGTGAAACGCGCCGCCATGCACGTGTCCCAGGCGCGCACCCGCTGTCCGCGGTGTCCGATCGTCTCATCGACGATGTCGAAGCAATGGCACGTCGGGCAAACATAGGTGCAGCCGCCGCAGTTGATGCAGCCGTCGACGATCCCTTCCCACGCCGGAGACTCGAAGACCTCGGCCACGGCTTCGACGAACGCGTCGACCGCGACTTTGGGATTCTCGGCGGCGTGAAACGCTTCGCCCGCCTTTCTCGCCGTGGCCAGATGCGCGGCGTCCGCGTCGGGCAGAGACGCCACCAGCGCCTCGCCCTTTTCCGTCAGCGGCTGCGCGACAAACGCGTCGCCGGCCGGCACGAGATTCACGTCGCACGCCGGCGGCGCGTAGGGATCGATGCCGAAGGAGTTGCAGAAGCAGGTCGGGCACATCTTCTCGCAGGCCAGGCCGACGATCGCCGCGGCCTCGCGCCGCGCCTTGTAGAAGGCGTCGACGAAGGCGCCGTGGAGGAGGACCGTGTCCAGCGCCTCGATCCCCTTGAGGTCGCACGCGCGCACGCCGAAGAGGATCAACGGCGGTTCCGGTTCGACCGAGCACGGCTCGACGGCGCCGGCCTCGAAGGCGAACATCCGCTCTTTCTGGGGATACAGCGCTTCCTTCGCCGACTTGCGCGGACGCCCGCCATCGAGCGCCGGTTGCGCGCCATTGCTCAAAACCCCATAGGAGCACTGCCCCTCGTCCGGCTGCGGCGCCACGATCGTATGGCTGGGCGCCAGGCTTTGCACGAAGGCTGCGATTTCGGTTTTGCGAAGAAGCTTGGGGTTCATTGGGGCTCCCAAAACCTTGTGGACACAATGGACGCGATGGACGTTGTGGACGGCATGGACCTTTAGAGAAAGATGCTGTTGTTGTCCGTGGGAGAAAAGGTCCCCAGCGCGCCGGGCGTCTCCACCGACAGGCCCGCCTTCTCGCCGTACGTCTCCTCCAGGAACGCCGCCGCTTTGCGAATGATCTTCTGCAGCGGGATGTCCATCGGGCAGGCGCGCTCGCACCCGCCGCACTCGCCGCAGCGTCCGGCGATGTGCATGATGCGGCCGAGTTGGAAGAACGCCGATTCCGCCGCGTCGTTGCCGGGATAAACCAGTTCCGGCATCGTCTGCTCGGCGAAGCACGTCGTGCAGTAACACAGCGGGCAGGCGTTGCGGCAGGCGAAGCAGCGAATGCAGCGCTGCATCTCGCCCTTGAACTCGTCCCACAATTCGCCGGCTAACTTCGCTTGCGGGGCGATCGCGGTTTCCACCGGTCCGCCGAGCGTCACATCGGCGATGGGCGGCTTGCGAATCTCGCACGCCAGGCACTGCGGCTGCATCGCCGCCTCGGCGCCGACGCCCGTCTTCACGCCCGGACAGTTCACGCCGACGATAAACAGGTTTTCGCGCTTGACCTGGTTCTCATGCAGAAGCGTGACCAGCGTGCGCGCGTCGCACGGCTTGACCACGATGCCGATTTTCTTCCCTGGATAGCGTGCCAGGTAATTGACCAAGTTGGTGTCGCAATTCTCGTTCCACACGAGGCGGTCGCAATCGGCGGCGCCGGCGGCGGCGAACGGCTTCACGCGTCCCGGCAGCGTGCCCCGAGCGTAGCCGAGGAAGAGGTCAATAGCCTTGGCTTCGAGTTTCTCGCGCGCCAGCTTTTGAATCGCCCGCTGAATCACCGCGCGCCTCCTTGCTCCAGGCCGGCGAGCAGCGGCTCGGGAATGCGTTTGACGAAGTCCTGGTTCGGGCCGAGTGCGCGCACGGCTTCGGTCACTTCGGTCACCACTTCCGAGAAGCGCTGGCCCTCGGCGGCGCTGACCCACGAGAAGAAGACCCGGTCGTCCCACGCGCCGGCGAACTTCAGAAGCGACTTCAGCACCGTGAACTTGCGCCGCGCCACGTAGTTGCCCTGGAGGTAATGGCAATCGCCGGGATGGCAGCCGGAGACGAGAACGCCGTCCGCGCCATTGACCAGCGCCTTCAGGATGAACAGCGGATTGATCCGCCCGGAACACGGCACGCGGATGACGCGCACGTTGGGCGGGTACTGAAAGCGCCCAATGCCCGCCAAGTCCGCGCCGGCGTACGAGCACCAGTTGCATAGAAATGCAACGATCTTCGGTTCGAATGTGTCCCTCTCGCTCATGCCAGCCTTCTCTCGTTTGTGCGGTTCCTGGGAGCGCCGACGTCCTCGTCGGCAATTGTTGTCCCGTCGGTCCCACCCAAGAGCCGACGGGGACGTCGGCGCTCCCAGGAACTGCATTTCTAGTTAAACACCGCCATCATTTGAGCCACCAACTCGCGGTCGGTAAAGCCCGCCAGGTCCGGCGCGTCGCATCGACACGAGGAGGCGCAGACGCCGCACCCCTTGCACAGCGCGGCGTTGACCACCGCATACACGCGCCCGTAGCGGTCGGGCTGCGGCGTGATCTCGATCGCCTTGTAGGGGCAGAGCGAGACGCACAGGCCGCACGCCGTGCACTTGCGCGAGTCGATCACCGCGACGTTGGCCTCGGTCTCGATGAAGTCGTGCGACAAGGCCACCGCCGCGCGCCCCGCCGCCGCCTCGGCCTGCGAAATCGCCTCGTCGATCAGCTTCGGCGCGTGCGCCAAACCGCAGACGAACACCCCGTCGGTCGCGAAATCCACCGGGCGCAGTTTCATGTGCGCTTCGAGGAAGAACTTGTCGGCGTTGACGGGAACCTTGAGCATTTGCGCCAGTTCGGGGTTGTCAGGGTTCGGCACGGTGGCCATGCTGAGAGCCAGCAGGTCGGCCGGGATCGCCAGGCGCTTCCTCGCCACCAGGTCCTTCACGTGGACGACGACCTCGCCGCTCGGCTTGACCTCGACCTGCGGCTTGGCTTCGGGATCGAAGCGGATGAACAGCACTCCGGCGTCGCGCGCCTGCGAGTAGTATTCTTCCATGTAGCCGTAGGTGCGCATGTCGCGATAGAGAATGAACACGCGGGCGTCGGGCTTGAGCTGCTTCAACTTCAGCGCGTTCTTGACCGCTTCCTGGCAGCAAATGCGGCTGCAATAGGGACGCTCGTCATTGCGGGAGCCCGCGCATTGAATCATGACGATGTTTTTGGTGCCGCCGTCAAACCGGTCCTCGTGGAGCAGACTTTCCAGCTCTGTTTGGGTCAGGACATTTTCCGACTCGCCGTAGAGGAATCCGGCGGCCTTCCCTTCGACCGCTTCCAAGCGCGCGCCGGTCATCACGGTGATGTTCCCGTGCGATTGCACGCGCGCGATGGTTTTCTTCACCAGGTCCTGCACGTCGCCGCCGCGGATCGTGTAATGCGTCTCGCGCAGCAGGCCGCCGAGTTCCTTTTCCTTCTCGACCAGCGCGACCGGGTAGCCCTTGTCGGCCAGCGCCAGCGCCGCGGTCATGCCCGCCAGCCCGCCGCCAACCATCAGAGCAGCCTTCGTCACGCCGAGTTTCTGCGGATGCAGCGGCTCGAGGAACGCGGCCTTGTGCACGGCCATGCGCACCAGGTCCATCGACTTGTCGGTGGCTTCGTCCTTGCGCGTCTGGTGCACCCACGAGCAATGGTCGCGGATGTTGGCCATCTCGAACAGGGCCGGGTTCAAGCCGCACTCGCGCATCGTTTGCTGGAAGAGCGGCTGGTGGGTCCTCGGCGAGCACGCGGCCACCACGATGCGGTTCAGGCCGTGCTCCTTGATCTTCGCCTTGATCGACTCCTGCATGTCCTGCGCGCAGGCGAACAGGCATTCCTGCACGTATTCGACGAATGGGAGGGCGCGCGCGTATTCGGCGACGCCGGGCACATTGACCACGCCGCCGATGTTGATGCCGCAGTTGCAAATGAAGATCCCGATGCGCGGCGGCTCGCCGACGACCGGGATTTCCGGCGGATAGGTCTTCCTCTCGGTCAGCGTGTTGCGCGCGCCAGCCAAGATGGTCAGCGCCTTGGAGGCCGCGGCGCTTGCCTGCATGACCGTTTCGGGGACGTCCTTC
>JAPLSS010000904.1 GCA_026398515.1 Candidatus Sumerlaeota bacterium
GCTGGCGATCGCGGAGAGGAACGAGAGACGCTAACCGCCGTGGGAAACGGTTGACTTCGGCGCGGCCCTGGGGTCTCTTCCGGCGCATGGTGAAACTCACGTTCACCTTCCTGGGCACGGCCGCGTCGGAGGAATATCCGGCGGTCTTCTGCCGCTGCGAGCACTGTGCGAAAGCGCGGGCGCTGGGCGGGCGCAATGTCCGCGTCCAGTCGAGCGCGCACCTGTCGCCGGATTGCCTGATCGACTTCAACCACGGGAGCGTCTACCGGGCGCAGGAGTTCGGCATCTCGCTGCCCGACGCGCAACACGTGCTGGTGACGCACGTCCATGAAGACCACCTGGCGCCAGGGCGGGTGCGGTGCCGCCGGATGAACCCGTCGGTGGCGCTGCCGGTGGTCGGCGAGGCCCGCAAGGCGCCGGAGAGCGTCGGCGTGCGCTTCTGCGAATTGCCGATGCTGCACGTCTATGGAAACCGCCGCGTTTGCGAGGCGCTGCGCGTGCAGGGCCAGGACCCCGATCCGGCGGTCTACCGCCTCCAGCTGCACGAGGTCGGCTATTTCGAGACGTTCCAGGCCGGCGACATGCGCTGCACGACGCTGAAAGCCGACCACATGGGGCAGACGGGCGAGCCGGGGTTGAATTACATCATCGAGCGCGACGGGCGGACGATCCTGTATGCGCTGGATACGGGATGGTACCCGCGGGAATCGCTGGAGAGGATTTTTCAGTTCCAATACGATCTCGTGGTGGCCGAAGGCACGTTCGGCCTGGGCCGCGAAGACCCCAAGCAGCATTTCAACCTGGCGATGGCCGAGCGCGCGCTGGCGTTGTTCCGGGACCGCGGGTTGCTCAAACCCGGCGCGCCGTTCTGCGTTTCCCATCTGTGCCCGCACTGGACGCCCGTTCATGACGAAATCGCCCCGGTCATGGCCGAGAAGGGCGTCACCATCGCGTACGATGGGTTGAGCGTTGATCTGTAGGCCCCTCTCGACGAAATCTCCCGCTTCGTCATCTTTCCATCAGACGAGTCTGCTATAATAAGCGGGATCCCGTTAAATACGGCGCGCCGGGTCCGGCGCGGGTTGTTCAAACTTCTGCTCGGAGGATGAGCCATGAAGAAGGCACGCGCGATTCCGTGGTGTTGTGCAGTTGTGCTGGCTTGGGCCGGATGGACGGCCACAGCGTTTTCCGAAAGCAAGGAAGAGGGCAACGAAGGAAGCACAGAACAGAAGACGCAGCTCGTCAAACTCCCGCATGCGGTCCAGCAAACAATCAAGCTCCTGGCGGGAGAGGCCAAGATCGTCGAGATCAAGACGGTCTACGAGGTCGAGATCGAGAAGAACGGCAAGACGGTGGAATTCAAGGTGGCGGCCAACGGCAAGTTCCTGGGGACGGAAAAGGAAGAAGCCGAAGAAGCAGAGCGTGAGAAGGGCGAGGGAGGCGAAAAGGCCGAGAGAGGCGAGAAGGGCCAGAAGGGCGAAAAGGAAGAAGCCGAAGAGCAGGGCGAGAAGGGCGAGGGAGGCGAAAAGGCCGAGAGCGGCGAGAAGGGCCAGAAGGGCGAAAAGGAAGAAGCCGAAGAGCAGGGCGAGAAGGGCGAGGGAGGCGAAAAGGCCGAGAGAGGCGAAAAGGGAGAGAAGGCCG
>JAPLSS010000220.1 GCA_026398515.1 Candidatus Sumerlaeota bacterium
TGCGACCGCGTCGCGCAACTCCAGCGCGTGCTCGATGCGCGTCAACTGATGCACGCCCTTGAGATCCAGTCCCGCGATCGGCGGGCGGACGGCCGAGGCGCCCGTCGCGATCACCAGCTGGTCATAGGGCAGATCGCGTTCGGCGCCGGAGGCGAGGTCGCGAACGCGCACCGTCTTCCTGGCGCGGTCGATCGACTCGGCGCGCGTGCGATTGAGAAGCGCGATGTTCTTGACCTTCTTGAAGAAGCCGGGATTGCGGACGGCGCCGGCGGGAGTCGCCAGCAACCCGTTGATGTCCTTCACGTCTCCCCCCACGTAATACGGAAGCCCGCAGCCCGCGTAGGAGGTGTATTCCCCCTGCTCCACAATCGTGATTTCGGCCTGCGGGTCCAGACGCCGCAAGCGCGAGGCCGCATTCGGCCCGCACGCCACTCCGCCGATCACCACCACTCGCCTGCCCATGATTCCGCCTCCTCGCTCCGGGGTCTGGATCGAGTCTGCGACTTCGGGCTTCGGGATTCAAGGGCCAGTTCGTCGTTCGGAGTTCGTCGTTCGGTTGCCGGGAGCGCGGGTGGCCTCACCCGATTCAGTCCGTAGTGCCTTGTCTCTTTGCGGGTGAGGCCACCCGCGCTCACGGCAACTGCCGTCGTCAAATCCCCGAGTGAATCTGTGCCGGTCGCTTGGCTTCGACACGGAAGCGCAGGTCTTCGCCTTCATTGCCGCGAACGCCAGGGGCGGCGTGCAAGCGCTCCTGGGAAAAGGATTCCGAGCGCGAGCGCTGATGGACCTGGGCTATGACGAGGCCGGCCTGAGGCGGATAGGATACGATGACGCCGCCTTGCGCCGCCTGGGTTTTCTTGTTCGCCCGGAAGGGCGCAAGGAACCGCCGCAGCAGGCGCCCGGGAAGCCCGTCGATGAAGGGGCCTTGCGAAAACTGCTGGAGTCGGGGCTCGGGGTCGCGCGGCTCAAAGAACAAGGCTATACGGTTCACCATTTCAAACGAGCGGGATTCGCGATCATTGATCTGGAGTCGGCGGGCTTTCCTCTGAACGACCTGGTCAAAGCCTATAGCGTCGCCGAGTTGCGCCGGGCGGGGTACGGGGCGCACGAATTGAACCGCTTCTTCCAGGGGCCGGAACTGCGCCAGGCCGGGTTCAGCGCCGCGGACATGCGAACCGCGGGGTATTCCGTGCGGGACCTGCTGAACTTCGGCTACAATGAGAACCACGTGCGCACGGCGGGCTTCGGCACGAACGAACTGTCGCGCGAAGGTCTGACCAAGCGTGCCGTGGACAAGAGACATCTCAAAGACCCGCCGAAGGGGTGGTGAGAGCGGATGGCGTTGAATGTGGCGCGGGCCGCCTTGTCCGCGCAGGGTTTCTATCGTCCGGCGAACACGCCCAAAGCGGATTTCAGACTGATCTTCTGATTTCTCGCATAGGCTTGCGCGGCCTGGTCGCGCAAGGCGCCGCTCTCCCCTTCGGACAGCCACGCCTCCAAAGCGTCGTGAAGGATGAAGGCGCCCGGATACATCAACTGTGTCGTAGTCAACACAGGCTGAGCGCCTGCCTGTCGGAGGAGGGGGGAGAAATACGCGTCGCTCATGCAGCACAAAACGATCGCCGGCCTGCGGGATGGAGGATCGCTCGGGTTCGGCCCGTCAAGCCTGAAGTCCATCAATCCATTGTGACCGATATAGGCCACCAGAGTGGAGCGCCCAGCCGCCTCCAGTTTGGCCGCGGGAAGCGAGATCGTCGCGCGACCTCGTCCGGAAGCCGCGTCCAGGAAATCCAGGATGGCCCGACGAATCTCGCTGCCGCGGTAAGCGTCGGCCACGACGTATGCGTCAAAGGACTTGTGGCGGAAAACGCAACGATCGAGGACCACGGAATCCGTCGATGGAGCGGAGGAAACACGGCGCCACAGTGCGGAGTGGGAGAACCAGGCTTTCAGCCCCTCGTCGCATCCCCAGTACAAGTTCTCAGCGGGATCGTTTCCGTCGCCGATGCGCGCGGGAACCGGCGCGATCCCTTGGCTGGCGTTATCGGCCAATGCGACAAAAACATGTATGACTTTCGGCGCGGCGTCGGCGTCGATCACAATTCCAAGAAGGGCAACGATGACACCGAGAACTCGCACGGCGGGAGACATATCCGTTTCCCTAACCCGTTCAGAGTGTCTGAAAGCACCCCGGCACGGGAAGATCCAGCATGGTTTTGAGTCCGGGGTCCATGGCCCGAATGGACCGAATGGCGTTGATCGTGATCGCGCAGGTGGCCACGTCGCCATTCACCCCGCCGGGGATGACGGACTTCAGCGTCGGGCGCCCGACGATCTCGATCATGTCCAGCGACTCCTTCTCCCCCACCCCGGCGCGAAAATGGAGTTGAATGACCTCCTTGTCGCCCACGTAGCCTCGTCCGATTTGTTCCACCCCGCGCGCCATGCCTTTTTCGATCTTCGCATAACCCGACGTGATCGGCTCCTGGGCGATGATCGGCCGCAGGCTTTCGGATGTGCGATCCAGCTTCCAGCCGGCGCAATGCGCGATCATGTGCATGGACTCCGCCAGCCCGACGTGGCGCAGCGTGCCCTCGGCGGCCTTGGCCTTGAACCGCGACCGCGTCAATCCCGCCCCGATTTTCTGCTGGAATGGAACGCGCCGCTTGGAGGCATCCTGGATGCGTGTGATCTCGATTCGATCGACTCGTTGGCATACGGAAGAGAGAACACAGGGAAGGTAATCCATCAGGAATCCGGGATTCACTCCGGTCCCCACGCACGCCACCCGATGCTTCCTGCAGACCTGGTCGATTCGCGCGGCGATCGTGGGCTGCGTTCGCCAGGGGAAGGAGAGTTCTTCGCACGTCGAGACGATGCTCAGGCCGGCGCTGGCCGCCTCGTCGATCTGCTTCTCCAGGATGGCGAGACTGGAGACCGTCGTCAGGATCGCCACATCGGCCTTCTTCCCCTTCAAGGCCGATTTCAAATCCGGACAGACCTTGATCCCCATGCAGCCCAGCGAGCACAGTTCCCCCAAATCCCGGTCCACCTTGCCCGGGGCCGGATCGACCGCGGCGACGATCCTGACCCCATCGCGTTGCGCGGCAAAACGCGCCACCTGCTGGCCCAATGGGCCAAGCCCAATCTGGACGACCTTGACCATCGTTTCCTCCCGCGGGATGAGGCCGCGCAGCTCCATCATGCCGGCAAGTAGACGGGGATGCCCTTGTCGCGCAAGTATTCTTTGACCTGCCGCACGCTCAAGAGCCGGTAGTGGAAGACGGAGGCCGCCAGCAGGATGGACGCTCGGCCACGGACCACCGCGTCGAGGAAATCCTCCAGTTTGCCGGCTCCGCCCGAAGCCACCACCGGCACGGACACCGCGTCGGCAATGGCGCGTGTGAATTCCAGATCGTAGCCGGCCTGGGTCCCGTCGCCGTCCATGCTCGTCGGCAGGATCACCCCCGCGCCCAGGGACTCGCACCGCCTGGCCCATTCGACGGCGTCCTTCCCGACCGGTCGCGTGCCGCCGGACACGACCAATTCGAATCCCGACGGCATGGATTGGTTCCGGCGCGCAT